>DASYMT010000487.1:0-1921 GCA_036008925.1 Acidimicrobiales bacterium
CCGCGGTGTCGCAGCACCTGAAGGCGCTGACCGAGGCCGGGCTGGTCCAACACACCAAAGAGGGCACCCGCCACATCTACCGGGCTTCGCCCGAAGGGCTACGACCGCTCCAGGTCTATCTGGAGAAGGTGTGGCAGGACGCGTTGGCCGACCGCAAGCGGGTGGCCGAGAAGAAGCCCAGACGAGGGGGGAAGCGATGAGCGATGTGACCCAGACGGCGAGCGGCGCCGACCTGCTGCCCATGGAGCCGGTGGTGCGCTCGATCATCGTCCACCAGGACCGGGAGGCGGTCTTCGACGTCTTCACCGAGGACATGGCCGACTGGTGGCCCATCCTTCGCCACTCACTCGGCGGCGACAAGGTGGCCGACGTGGTCTTCGAGCACCAGGCAGGCGGCCGGGTGTACGAGCGCTGGGCCGACGGCACCGAGGTGAAGTGGGCCGATGTGCTCGCCTATCAACGGCCCGAGCGCGTCGTGTTGGCGTGGCAGCCCAACCACGACTCCCCCGCCCCCACTGAGGTCGAGATCACCTTCAAGGCCGAAGGCGGCAGCACCGTCGTCCGCCTCGAGCACCGGGGCTGGGAGCGGCTGGGCCCGACGGCCGACGAGGCCAGGGACAGCTACGAACAGGGCTGGCCCGGCGTGCTGGCCCGCTTCTCCCGGCGGGCGGCCGACCCGGCGTGCGGACGGGCCTACGCGGTCGGGCTGAACCAACTGGTGTGGACCCTGCTGGGGGGCGAGCGGGGCCCGGAGGACGACGAGGCCATGCTCAACGCGGCCCACGCCTCGCTCCACCACTGGACCGAGGTGGGCGGGCCACTGGAGCGGGGCCGGGGCGAGTGGCTGGTGTCGCACGTGTACGCCGTCCTCGGACGGGCCGAGCCCGCTTGCCATCACGCCGAGCGGGCCTTGGCCGTGTTAGAGGCCGAGGGCGTCGGCGACTTCGACCTGGCCTACGGCTACGAGGGAGTGGCCCGGGCCGCGGCGCTGTCGGGCGTCGTTGACCGCGCCGCCGAGTTCCGGGACATGGCTCGGGCCGCGGCCGAGGCCATCACCGAGCCCGAGGACCGCGCCCTGTTCGACGCCGACCTGGCCGCCGGCCCCTGGTACGCCCTCGACGCCCCGCCCCGTCCCTGAGCCCGCCCTCCCCAAGAAACGTTGAGGTGGAATCCGACCAGAAATGGTCGGATTCCGATCTGAGGTTTCGGCGGGGGCGGGGGCGGGGGGGGCGGGGGGGTTATTGGAGGCGGAGGGCGACTTCGTTGGCCAGGAGGCGGCCCGCGGGGGTGAGCACGGCCCGACCCTCCCGGTGCTCCACCAACCCGGCCAACGCCTCGTCGTCGGCACGCAACGCTGCCGCGGGCACGCCGCCGGCCGTGCGCAGCGCCAACTGCAGCCCCTCCAGCCGGCGCCGCTCGTCGTCCAGGACCTCCGAGGCCGCCACCGGCGACTCTCCCGCCGCCACCAGCCCGATGTACCGCTCCGGCGTGCGGACGTTCCACCACCGCCGCCCCCGCTCGTGCGAGTGGGCCGCGCACCCGATGCCCCGGTAGTCGCCCTGCGACCAGTACAGGAGGTTGTGCCTGCACTCGAACCCGGGCCGGGCCCAGTTGGAGATCTCGTACGACGCCAGCCCGGCCCCGTCCAGCATCGAGCAGGCGAGGGCGTACTTGTCGGCCTGGTCGTCGTCGTCGGGATGCCGCGCAGGCCCGGCCGCGGCCAGCGGGGTGCCCGGCTCCACGGTCAGCGCATAGGCGCTCACATGGGGCGGGTCCAACGCCAAGGCCCCGGCCAGCGTGGCCTCCCAGTCGGCCATCGACTCGCCCACCGCCCCGTAGATCAGGTCGAGGTTGAAGTTGTCGAAGCCGGCCGACCGGGCCAGCGCCACCGCCCGCACCACCGACGCGGGCTCGTGCTCCC
>DASYMT010000488.1:0-8470 GCA_036008925.1 Acidimicrobiales bacterium
CAGTGCAGCGCGGTGGCATGGTGCTCTTGCACCACGAAGCGGTTGCCCTGCGCGGCATCCTCGCCGCCGTCCTCGCCGCCATCACCGCCGGGTTCGGGCGTGCGCTCGAAGTCGCGCATGCCCTTGTACTGCTTGAGCTTCTCGCTCACAGGTCGGCCTTCAACTCGTCGGCCTTCTGACGGGCCGCCTCGGCCCGCTGGCGGATCCGGGCCGCGGCCTCCTCGGCGTCGCCCGCCTCCCGCTCCAGGCGCTGGGCCTCGTCCTCGGCCGCCTCGGCCTGGCGACGGGCCCGGGCCGCCTTGACCTCGTCGCGCTTGGGCGCCTTCTTGGGGGCGGTGAAGGCGCCCACGAAGCCGTCGGCCTCGGCCTCCTCGCCGCCGGTGAGCCGCCCGGCCCGCAGGGCGCTGGCCACCTCCTCGTCCGACGCGGCGGCGGCCAGCAGCGCATTGACCGACGCCAGTTGCGGACCGGCCCTGTCGCCCAACGCGTGCAACGCGGCCCGGCGCACGTCGGCCTCGGCCTCCCGCAGGACGGCCAGCCCCTCCCGGTCGCCCGAGGACCGCACCCCCTCGGCCGCGTGGAGGAAGCGGGCCACGTCGCCCCTGTTCGACCGGGCCGCCTGGTTCAGCGCCCATGCCGCGGCCGAGGGCTTGCGCAGCTTGGCGATCGCCTTGTCGCCCGCCTCCTTGGCCAGCTTGTTGCGGGCCGCCGTGAACTCGGCCAGGGGCAGGGCGTACAGGTCCTCCGCGTCGTCCACGGTCACGCCAGCAGCTCCTCCCGCAGGTCCCGCTTGAGGATCTTGCCCGCCGGGTTGCGGGGCAGCGGCTGGTCCCGGAACCAGATGCGCACCGGCACCTTGAAGGCGGCCAGCCGTTGGCCCACGAACGACTGCAGCTCGTCCTCGGCCACCTCGTGTCCAGGCCGCACCTGCACCACCGCGCCCACCTCCTCGCCCAGCACCTCGTGGGGGATGCCGATCACCGCCGCGTCGGCCACCGCCGGGTGCTCGTAGAGGGCGGCCTCCACCTCGACGCAGTACACGTTCTCGCCGCCCCGAATGACCATGTCCTTGGCCCGGTCGACGATGTAGACGAAGCCCTCGTCGTCGATGCGGGCGACGTCGCCGGAGTGCAGCCACCCGTCGGTGAACGTGGCCGCCGTCGCCTCCGGCTTGTTCCAGTAGCCCCGCACCACGTTGGGCCCCTTGATCCAGAGCTCGCCCACGCCCGTCCCGTCGTCGCCCACGATCTTGACCTCGCACACGGGCACGGGCGGCCCCACGCTGTCGGGCTTGCGCACGTAGTCGTCGCCCGCGTTCATGGTCGTGATCGACGAGGTCTCGGTCAGGCCGTAGCCGTTCGACGGGCTGCCGCCCGGGAAGCGCTCCTTGATACGGCGCACCAGGTCGGGCGGCGCGGGCGCCCCCCCGTAGCCCACGCTCTTGACGCTCGACAGGTCGCGGCGGGCGAAGTCGGGGTGGTCGAGGACCTGCATGACCATGGCGGGCACGCCGCCGAAGGTGGTGACCTGCTCGCGCTCGATGAGCTCCAGGGCCCGGCCCGGATCCCACTTGTGCATGATCACGAGCTTGCCGCCGTAGAGCGTGTTGGCCACCAGCACCGAGTGGCAGCCGGTGGCGTGGAAGAACGGGACGGAGAGCAGGTACGAGTTGCGGACGCGGGACTCCGAGTCCGACGGCGCCGGCGCGGCGGCCCTGGAGCGCAGCCGGTTGCGGGCGTTGACGAAGGCCAGGCTCAACTGGTTCGTGCAGATGTTGCGGTGGGTGCCGACCGCGCCTTTGGGCTGACCGGTGGTGCCCGACGTGTAGAAGATGGTGGCGTCGTCCTCCGGGTCGAGCGACACGTCCGGCAGCTTGGCCTTCTTGGGCACGTCGTCGAGCAGCGAGTCGAACAGGGTGTGGGGGGACGCGGCGTGGGTGCGGGCCACGACCACCTCGCGCAGCGCGGGCAGGTCGCCCCAGTGGTCGGCCAGGCGGGCCGCCCGCTCCTGGTCGGCGAAGAGGACCTTGGTCCCCGAGTCCTCCAGTGCGTAGGCCAGCTCGGGCCCCGTCCACCAGGCGTTGAGGGGGACCACGACCGCGCCCGCGGCGGCCGCGCCCCAAAAGGCCAGGGCCCACTCGGGGAAGTTGCGCATGGCGATCGCCACCCGGTCGCCCGGGCCCACGCCGTAGCGCTCGCCCAGGCGGGTGGCCACCGCCGCGGCCTGGCGGTAGTGCTCTTCGAAGGTGGTGCGCTCGTCCTCGTAGACCAAGAAGTCGGCGTCGCCGTGGTCCCGGCTGCGCTCCAGCACGTCGCGCAGGGTGGGCGGGGCGTTCTTCCACACGCGGGTGGCGATGCCGCGGATCTCGGCCTCGTCGACCTCGAAGAGCTGGCCGGGCGCGGTGAGGGCGGCGGTCGCCTCGGTGAGGGGGATCGTCATCGGAATGGGTCTACCACCCTCGGCCCGCCCGTCAATCTCACGCGATCCTCATCGGCGAGTTCACGGCCCGGAAACAGAAACGGACCCTTCTCGAAACAGTCTGGCGCTGCAATGACGCCGGTCTTTCACCGAGCTGAGGGGGCGTCGAATGGACGTGCGGCCGCTGTTGTTGTCGATCTTCACCCTGGCACTGCTGTTGCCAGTGATGTACCGGCGGTATCAACGGCGAACGGGCGCGCCGGCTGCGTCGTACCGCAACCGCACGGGGCGGCTGCTGGTGGCGGCGATGGCCTCCCTCGTGTTCGTGGGCGTGATCGGCGGGGCCGCCTTCGCGTCCAACGGCGACAAAGACGGGTCCAAGACCGGCACCGACGTGGTCAACCTGGTCACGGCCGAGAAGCAGGCCGACCGGGCCGCGCCCACGCCCGAGGAGGTGGCCACCGCCACCGAGAAGAACCGGGTGGCGATCAACCTCACCTGGCTCATGCTCGGCGGCATCCTCGTGCTGTTCATGCAGGCCGGGTTCGCCTTGGTGGAGACCGGCTTCACCCGGGCCAAGAACGCGGCCCACACGATGATGATGAACCTGGTCATCTTCGCCTTGGGGGTGGTGGGCTGGTTCACGTGCGGGTACGCGCTGATGTTCGGCGCCACCGACTACCACGGCATCCTCGGGCTCACCGCCCTGGGTAGCCCGGTCCACATCGGCAGTTGGAACATCATCGCCAAGTCGGGCTTCTTCCTCAGCGGCCACGCGTACGACGTGTCGATCATGGCCTTCTTCTTCTTCCAGCTCGTGTTCATGGACGCCACCGCCACCATCCCCACCGGGGCCATGGCCGAACGCTGGAAGTTCAGCTCGTTCTGCGTCTGGGGCCTGTTCGCCTCGATGCTGCTGTACCCCATCTACGGGAACTGGGTGTGGGGCGGCGGGTTCCTCTCGCAGCTCGGCGTCCTCGGTCCCAAGTGGGGCCACGGCGCGGTCGACTTCGCGGGCTCCGGCGTGGTCCATGCCATGGGCGGTGTGGCCGCCTTCTGGGGGGCCAAGATCCTGGGGCCGCGCGTCGGCAAGTTCGACAAGGACGGCAAAGCCCGGGCCATCCCCGGACACCACCTGCCCATGGCCCTGCTGGGGACGTTCATCCTCCTGGTCGGGTGGATGGGCTTCAACGGCGGGTCGACCTTCGCGGGCACCGACTTCCGCTTCACCGTCGTCATCACCAACACCATCCTCGCCTCGGCCTTCGGGTGCCTCTCGTGCATGCTCGTGATGTGGCGGATGTTCGGCAAGCCCGACCCCTCGATGACGGCCAACGGCCTGCTGGCTGGCCTGGTCGCCATCACCGCCCCGTGCGCCTTCGTGGCCCCGTGGGCGGCGGCCGTGATCGGGACGATCGCGGGGGTGCTGGTGGTGGCCGTGGTGCTGGTGGTCGAGCGCCGCTTCAAGGTCGACGACCCGGTGGGCGCGGTAGCCGTCCACGGGGCCAACGGCCTGTGGGGCCTGCTGGCCGTGGGCCTGTTCGCCGACGGGACGTACGGGGCCGGGTTGAACGGCGTGGCCGGAGGGGTGAAGGGCCTGTTCTACGGCGACGCAGGCCAGCTTGCGGCCCAGGTCACGAACATGGTGGTGCTGGTCGTGTTCTGCTCGGTCATGACGGTCACGTTCTTCTCGATCCTCAAGCGCACGGTGGGCATGCGCAGCGACCAGGACGCTGAGATCGCAGGCCTCGACATGCCAGAGATGGGCGCCCTGGCCTACCCCGACTTCCTGGAGGCGCAAGGCCCGGTGTTCTTCCCGGTGGACGACGGGCCGAGGGCCGACGGGCCCAATGCGCCGGTGTCGGCCGCCGCGTTGCGAGAGGAGATGGTCCGATGAAGAAGGTCGAAGCGGTCTTCCGGCCCGAGCGGCTGGAGAACGTGGCCGCCTCGCTCGACGCGGCCGGGTTCCACGGGTTCACCATCACCGACGCCCGGGGCCACGGCCGTTCGGCCGAGCGGACGGGCGAGTGGCGGGGGGTGTCCTACGAGATGCTCGTGACCCACAAGCTGGCCATCACCGTGGTCGTGGAGGACGGCGAGGTCGACGCCGCGGTAGCGGCCATCTGCGCGGGCGCGGCCACCGGGGCGGTGGGCGACGGGCTGGTCAGCGTGTCGGAACTGACCGCCGTGTTCCCCATCCGGGACGCCCAGGGGACCGGGGCCGCGGCACCGTCGTAGCATCGGGGCGTGGTGGTGGCCTCTCTCCTCGACGGGCGCACGGTGTCAGGCGGTCCGGGCGCCCATCTGGAGATCGACGGCGTCCCGGTTGCCGCGTTCGAGGAGGCGCCCACCCGGAGCCGGTGGTACACGCCGTGGGGCGGGCCGCCCGCAGTGCGGACCATCGCGGTCGCGCCCGACACCGGCGTGCTCTATGTGAACGTGCACGTGGGCGGCATCTTGCGCTCGGCCGACGAGGGGGCCACGTGGGAGGCCACCCTCGACCTCGACCACGACGTGCACGAGGTGGTGGCCCGGGCGGACGGGGTCGTGCTCGCCGCCTGCGGCGACGCGGGCCTGGCCGTGTCTTCGGACGGCGGCGACTCGTGGTCGTTCGTCGAGGACGGGCTGCGGGCTGGGTACGCGCGGGCGGTGTGCGTCGACCGGTCGGGGGAGTGGGTCCTGCTGTCGTCGTCACGCGGCCCGGGCGGGCAGGGCTCGGCCGTGTACCGGCGCCCGCTGGCGGGCGGGCCGTTCGAGGTGGTGGCCGACGGGCTGGACGGCAACGTCGACTCGGGGATGCTGACGCCGGACCGCTTCGAGACCGAGGCGGGTACCGTCTTCACCAGCCCCGACGGCGGCGCGGCCTGGCGTCGATCGGGCCCGTGACCGCCGCCGCCTGTCGGCGGACAAGTGGCCAATGAACGAGTGCTGGCCGGGCGGCGGTGCGGCCGACCTCAGGCGGGCATGGGGAAGATCAGCGCTTCCGACCGGACCGCGTCCGTGGCCTCGGCCCGCTCGTCGGGGCCCATGGGCGTGAACTGCTCGGCGGCCGACAGCGCCAGGGGCAGCAGCCGCACGTCGCCCGGCGTGCAGAACCCGTGCACCCCCTCCACCGACAGTGCAAACCGCACCCCGCGGGCGATCTCCGCCTCCGTCCGGTAGGGCTCGTACCAGGTGGTGGCGTCGCTGTCGGCGGGCTTGGGCCGGGCCGACGCGGCCTTGATGGCCATGACCCCCACATCGCGGGCCGCGGCCAGCGACAACAAGGCCTCGGCGTCGCGCCGGTACGAGTCGAGGGCCCACAGCCGGGGCGCCACGGGAAACATGACCGTGTCGAAGTCGTAGCGCCGCAGGGCCTCGGCCTGGGCGGCCAGCGTCCCCACGTCGTGCCCGGTGATCCCCACGAACCGGGTCAAGCCCTCGTCGCGGGCCCGCAGGACCGCGGCCGCCGCGTCGGCCCGCTCGTCCAGCCCGGCCACCGACGTGACCGCGTGCAACTGGTACAGGTCGAACTGCTCGCACCCCAGGATGGACAGCGACTCCTCCAACTGGGCCCGCACCCCGTCGCCGTTCTTGCGCATGGTCTTGCACCCCACGAACAGCTTGTCCCGCACCGCGGGCAGGAACGGCCCCACCAGCCGCTCCGCCTGCCCGTACTGGGGGGCGATGTCGAGGTGGTTGACCCCGGCCGCCAGCGCCGCGTCCAGGCACTCGGAAACAACCGAAGGCGTCGAGGCCCAGAAGGCCGCCGCCCCCAGGACGGCGACAGACGAATGGTGCTCAGTCCGACCCAGCCGGCGCGTCTCCATGGCGGCCGACGCTAGCCCTCTGCGACCACAGCCCCCATGCGGCCACGGCCGCGTCGGTGAGCAGGACCAGCACGCAGAACGTGATCCCCAGGAGCAGCACGCCGTAGACCGAGATGGTCTCTCCGACGGCCCGGACCACGGCCGACGGGTGCAGGGCGGCGTCCCAACTGTTGAGCCGCACCACCCGCCCGAGATAGATGCCGAGCGCGCTCAGCGCATGGATCGACGGCCGCATCCACCGGGACCGCCGCCGCCCCGCGTATCCCTCGAGCAGCACCAGGCAGGCCACGTAGGAGGCGAACCCGACCAGCATGAACAAGGCGTACTGCGGCAGCACGGCCAGCGACAGCACCGCGTCCGACTCCACCACCCGCACGTCGCCGTACAGGTGCACCACGTCGGTCAGCACGTAGGGCGCGTTGGGCAGGAACAGCACGAAGGCCACCGCCCCGGCCCACCACCAGGCGCCCCGGGCGCCCCGCCGAGGCCCACGGCCCCGGTCGCGGAACAGCCGCACGGCCAGTCCCAGCGGCACCAGCGCCAGCACCAGGTTCCACCCCATCCACCAGGCGTTCTGGGACACCACCGCGGCGGCCTCCCTCGTCACCTGCACCAGTCCCAACAGCCCGACCATGCGACCGAGGGTACCGGCCGCCTCCGCGGTCGGCTACGGGATCGTGTAGACGAGCTTCCCGTTGTCCCGGTGCGTCTCGGCCCGTCCAGCCAGGCGCAGGTGCTCCAGGTGCGCGTACGTCTCGCTCTCGGCCATGGGGCCCCAGCGGGCGGGCCGGAACAGCTCGTGCGAAAGCGCCTCGACGGTCGACGGGCCGAGGGCCAGCGCCACAGCCCGCAGCTTGTCGAGGCGCTCGTCGTGGTGGCGCTTGATGTCCTCGGTGCGCCCCACCAGGTCGGTGAACGGGTGCCCGTGGGCGGGCAGCACGGTGGTGACCGACGGGGCCAGCGCAGCCACCCGGTCCAGCGAGGCCACGAACGACTTGAGCGGGTCGGTGCCCGCGCCCAGACCCGAGATGTGCGGGGTGATGGTGGGCAGCACGTGGTCGCCCGAGAACAGCAGGCCGCCCTCGGGGTCGTGCAGGCACAGGTGGTCGAGGGTGTGGCCCGGCGTGTGCACGGCGAAGAACTCCCGCCCGGCCAGCTTGACCGCCTCGCCGTGGCGCAGCCGCCGGGTGGGCGCGGGCGGCACGAACCGGCCCAGCCACCGGGACCGCAACAGTTGGAACACCAGCCGCCTGCGCAGCGGGAATGTGTACGACCCGCCCCACGGCGTCTCGCCCCGGAACGGGTTGCTGGTGGCGAACTCGGCCGGGTCCACGTCGTGCACCTCGTCCGGCCCGCACTCGTGCCCGGGCGCCCACCACGTGCGGAAGGCCGAGTGGGTCACCAGCGCGGCGCCCGCCTCCTTGGCCAGCCGCCCGGCCGTGCCGAAGTGGTCGGGGTGCGAGTGGGTCACCACCACGGTGTGCACGTCGCCCACCCGAAGCCCGGCGGCGCGCAGCCGGGCCTTCAGCGCCTTCCAGGTCGACGGGCCGGGCAGGCCGGGGTCGACGATGGCCGCGCCGGCCGAGTCGAGCAGGGCGTAGGCGTTGACGTGGCCGAGGCCCGGCATCTCGATGGGGAGCTGCATGCGCAGCACGTTCGGACCGACTTCGACGACGTCGAGGCCCGCCGCCTCCTGCTCCTGTTTCACTGCGGCGACCCTACTTGACCGCTCGGTCAAGTCGTATGCTGCGCCTATGAGGATCTCCATGCAGCTCTCGTACGCCGGCGGGTTCAAGGAGTCGGCCGACTTGGCGGTGGCGCTGGAGAAGGCGGGGCTCGACATCGCCTGGGTGGCCGAGGCCTACGGGGCCGACGCGGTCAGCCTCATGGGCTATCTGGCGGCCAAGACCGAGACCGTGCAGATCGCCTCGGGCATCCTCCCCATCTACTCGCGCACGCCCACCCTGCTGGCCCAGACGGCGGCCGGCATCGACCTGCTGTCCGACGGGCGCTGCATCCTCGGCCTCGGCGCGTCTGGCCCGCAGGTGATCGAGGGTTGGCACGGCGTGCCGTACGACAAGCCGCTCGGGCGCACGGCCGAGATCATCGACATCTGCCGCCAGGTGTGGCGGCGTGAGGTCGTGACCCACGACGGGCCGTCGTACACGATCCCGTTGCCCGAAGGGCAGGGCACCGGCCTGGGCAAGGCACTCAAGATGATCGTGCACCCGGTGCGGGCCGAG
>DASYMT010000489.1:0-6520 GCA_036008925.1 Acidimicrobiales bacterium
GCTTGGGCAGGCCGCACTGGTGCAGCTTCAGGGTGGGGCCGACCACGATGACCGAACGGCCCGAGTAGTCGACGCGCTTGCCGAGCAGGTTCTGGCGGAACCGGCCCTGCTTGCCCTTGAGCATGTCGGAGAGCGACTTCAGCGGGCGGTTGCCAGGCCCGGTGACGGGTCGGCCGCGCCGGCCGTTGTCGAACAGGGCGTCGACCGCCTCCTGGAGCATCCGCTTCTCGTTGTTCACGATGATCTCGGGCGCGCCCAGGTCGAGCAGCCGCTTGAGCCGGTTGTTCCGGTTGATGACCCGGCGGTACAGGTCGTTGAGGTCCGACGTGGCGAAACGGCCGCCGTCGAGCTGGACCATGGGCCGCAGCTCCGGCGGGATCACCGGCACCGCGTCGAGGATCATGGCCCGGGGGTCGTTGATCCGGCGGTTGTTCTCGTCCCGCCGGTTGAAGGCGGAGACGATCTTCAGCCGCTTGATGGCCTTCTGCTTGCGCTGGGCGCTGAGCGGCCGCTTGCCCTCGGGCGGGTCGATGTTGTCCCGGAGCTTGACCTCTTCCTCGTCGAGGTCGATGCGGTCGATGAGGCGGGCGATGGCCTCAGCGCCCATGCCGCCCTCGAAGTAGTCGCCGAAGCGGTCGCGCAGCTCGCGCCACAGCAGCTCGTCCTCGATGATCTTGCGGGCGTGGAGGTCCTTGAACTCGTCGAAGGCCCGCTGCACCAGCTCGAGCTGGGCCTGGGCCCGCTCGCGCATGGAGGTCAGCTCCTTTTCGGCTGCCTTCTGGCGGGCGCGGACCTCTGACTCCTTGGCGCCCTCCTTCTCCAGGCCCGCCACCTCGTCCTCCAGCGCCTTGAAGCGCCGGTCGACGTCGAGGTCGCGCTCCTTCTCGATCTCGGCCAGCTCTTCGGCCAGCTCGGCCTCCATGTTCCCGATGTCGGTGTGGCGCCGCTCCTCGTCCACCCACGTGACGAGGTTGGCCGCGAAGTAGATGACCTTCTCGAGCTGCTTGGCCTTCAGCTCCTCACGGGCCTCGGTGCCCATGAGCAGGTACGCCAGCCACGACCGGGTGCCGCGCAGGTACCAGATGTGGACGACGGGGGCGGCCAGCTCGATGTGGCCCATGCGCTCGCGCCGGACCTTGGAGCGGGTGACTTCCACGCCGCAGCGCTCGCAGATGATGCCGCGGAACCGGACGCGCTTGTACTTGCCGCAGTAGCACTCCCAGTCCTTGGTCGGGCCGAAGATCTTCTCGCAGAAGAGCCCGTCCTTCTCAGGGCGCAGGGTGCGGTAGTTGATGGTCTCCGGCTTCTTGACCTCGCCGTTGGACCAGGTGCGGATGGAGTCCGCGGTGGCCAGGCCGATGCGGATCTGTTCGAAATCGTTGACGTCAAGCATTCGGCACCTTCATCTTCTGCGCTGTGTCGTTCTGGGCACCGCCCGACGCCTGGACACCGAGGTTGCGGTGCCCAGCACGGGGCGTCGGGATGGTCTTTTGCGTCTGGGCCACTAGAAGCCGCTGCTTCTCTCGGCCGCACGCCGTTCGTCTTCCTCGTCCGACCCCCGCTCGGGCCGGCTGATGTCGATGCCGAGCTCCTCGGCCGTCCGGAACACGTCCTCGTCCAGGTCGCGCATCTCGATCTCTGCGCCCGTGGTCGAGAGGACCTCGACGTTGAGGCAGAGCGACTGCATCTCCTTGATGAGGACCTTGAAGCTCTCCGGAATGCCGGGCTCGGGGATGTTCTCGCCCTTGACGATGGCCTCATAGACCTTCACCCGGCCGAGCACGTCGTCGGACTTGATGGTCAGCAGCTCTTGCAGCGCGTAGGCGGCGCCGTAGGCCTCAAGGGCCCACACCTCCATCTCGCCGAAGCGCTGGCCGCCGAACTGGGCCTTCCCGCCCAGGGGCTGCTGCGTGATCATCGAGTACGGGCCGGTGGACCGGGCGTGGATCTTGTCGTCGACCAAGTGCGACAGCTTCAGGATGTAGACGTAGCCCACCGAGATGGCGTTGTCGTACGCCTCGCCGGTGCGCCCGTTGTAGAGCGTGGCCTTGCCGTCGGTCCCGATGAGCCGCTCGCCGTCGCTGGTCTCGGAGTTGAGGTTCTCGAAGATCTTCTGGATGGTGGGGTGGCGCCCCGCGTCCTCGACCTCGTCCCAGTGGGCCCCGTCGAACACCGGCGTGGCGATCCACGTGGCGGGCTCGGTGCGGGGCCGGGTCTTGGACTCGGTGCCGCGCACGGGATTGGCGCCGACGGCGTTGCCGTCCACGTCCCAGCCCCACCGGGCGGCCCAGCCGAGGTGCGACTCCAGCACCTGGCCCACGTTCATCCGGGACGGCACGCCGAAGGGCGACAGGATGATGTCGACCGGGGTGCCGTCGGCCAGGTGCGGCATGTCCTCGATGGGGAGGATCTTGGCGATGACGCCCTTGTTGCCGTGGCGTCCTGCCAGCTTGTCGCCCTCGCTGATCTTGCGCTTCTGGGCCACGTAGACCCGCACGAGCTGGTTCACGCCGGGCGGCAGCTCGTGGGCGTCCTCCCGGGAGAAGACCCGCACGTCGATGACCTTGCCCTGCTCGCCGTGGGGCACCTTGAGGCTGGTGTCGCGCACCTCACGGGCCTTCTCGCCGAAGATGGCCCGCAGCAGGCGCTCTTCGGGGGTCAGCTCGGTCTCGCCCTTGGGGGTGACCTTGCCGACCAGCACGTCGCCCGGGCCGACCTCGGCGCCGACGCGGATGATCCCCCGCTCGTCGAGGTCCTTCAGGATCTCCTCGGACAGGTTGGGGATGTCCCGGGTGATCTCCTCGGCCCCCAGCTTGGTGTCGCGGGCGTCGACCTCGTGCTCGTCGATGTGGATCGACGTGAGCACGTCGTCGCGCACGAGCCGCTCCGAGAGGATGATGGCGTCCTCGAAGTTGTAGCCCTCCCACGGCATGAAGGCCACGAGCAGGTTCTTGCCCAGGGCCAGCTCGCCCTGATGCGTGCTCGGCCCGTCGGCCAGGACGTCGTCCTTCTTGACCTTCTGGCCCTCGTCGACCAGCACCTTCTGGTTGATGCAGGTGTTCTGGTTCGACCGCCGGAACTTGGCCAGCTTGTAGACCTTGCGCCCGAGCACGTGGCCCAGGCGGTCCTTCTGGTTGGCGTTGTACTCGACGGTGATGATGTCGCCGGTCACCTCGGTGATGGTGCCGTCGCCCTCGGCCAGGACCACGTCCCCCGCGTCGCGGGCGGCCCGGGCCTCGACGCCGGTGCCGATGTAGGGGGCCTCCGGCCTGATCAGCGGGACCGCCTGCTTCTGCATGTTGGCGCCCATCAGGGCCCGGTTGGCGTCGTCGTGCTCGATGAAGGGGATGAGCGCGGTGGAGATGGAGATGACCTGCTTGGGCGAGACGTCCATCAGGTCGACCTCGGCCGGCGGGACGTAGTCGATCTCGCTGGTGGTGCCGTAGCTGGTGGCGGTGGCCCCGACCCGGACGCCCGCGCCCTGCGGCCCCCGGCGCACGAGCACGCGCTCCTCGGTGAAGTTGCCCACCTCGTCCAGGCCTGCGTTGGCCTGGGCGATGACGAACTCCTCCTCCTCGTCAGCCGTCATGTAGACGATGTCGTTGGTGACCCGGCCCTCGTTGACCCGGCGGTACGGCGTCTCGATGAAGCCGTAGTCGTTGACCCGGGCGTAGGTGGCCAGGGCGCCGATCAGGCCGATGTTCGGGCCTTCCGGCGTCTCGATCGGGCACATGCGGCCGTAGTGGGAGCCGTGCACGTCACGGACCTCGAAGCCCGCCCGCTCTCGGGACAGGCCGCCCGGGCCCAGCGCCGACAGGCGGCGCTTGTGGGTCAGGCCCGACAGGGGGTTGGTCTGGTCCATGAACTGCGAGAGCTGGCTGGTGCCGAAGAACTCCTTGATGGCGGCGACCACCGGGCGGATGTTGATGAGCGTCTGGGGCGTGATGGCCTCGACGTCCTGGGTCGTCATCCGCTCGCGCACGACCCGCTCCATGCGGGACAGGCCGACGCGCACCTGGTTCTGGATCAGCTCGCCCACCGACCGGATGCGCCGGTTGGCGAAGTGGTCCTGGTCGTCGAGGCGGTAGCCCGGCTCGCCGTTGGCCAGGTGGAGCATGTAGGTGGCGGCGGCCAGCATCTCGCTCTGGCTGAGGACCGACTGGCCCTCCTCCGGACGGTCGAGGTCGATGTTGAGCAGGTTGGAGATCTTCTCGATCTCCGGGCCGAGCTTGCGCTTCAGCTTGTAGCGGCCGACCCGGGTGAGGTCGTAGCGCTTGGAGTTGAAGAAGGCGTTCTCGAAGTAGGCCCGGGCCGACTCGATCGACGGCGGCTCGCCCGGACGGGCCCGCTTGTAGATCTCGATGAGCGCCTCTTCCCGGGTGGGGGCGAGCTCGCGCTCCTTCTCCCACTGGCCCTCGAGGAAGTCGAAGTGCCGGACGAAGCGGTTCAGGAAGGCCTCGTCCTCGTAGCCCAGCGCCCGCAGCAGCACGAACAGGCTGAGGCGGCGCTTGCGGGCCACGCGGGTGCCTGCGGTGATGTCCTTGCCCGGCTTGGCCTCGACGTCGAACTCGATCCACTCGCCTCGGTACGGGTGGATGGTCCCGGTGACGATGGTCTTGGCGTCACGGCCGGGCTGGAAGATGACGCCCGGGGACCGCACGAGCTGGGAGACCACGACCCGCTCGGTGCCGTTGATGATGAAGGTGCCCTTGTCCGTCATCATCGGGAAGTCCCCCATGAAGACGGTCTGCTCCTTGATCTCGCCGGTGGTGGCGTTCATGAACCTGGCCCGCACGAAGATCGGTGCGGAGTAGGTCATGTCCTTCTCCTTGCACTCCTCCACCGTGAACTTGGGCGGCGGGCGCAGGTCGATGTCGGTGGGGTCGAACTCCAACTCGAGGCGGAGCTGGCCGGTGAAGTCCTCGATGGGGCTGATGTCGCGGAACGTGTCGGCGAGTCCCTGCTCCAGGAACCACTTGAACGAGTCGCGCTGGATGGCGATCAGGTCCGGGAGGCCAAGGACCTCGTCGAGGTTGGAGAAGGAAAAACGCTCCCGAGCGGTGGGGCGAGCGGGCAAGGCCTACTCCTCGAAAAGGAAGGGTGTGCGGGGATGCCGCAGGGCGCGCGCCAAGAACGTCGGTGAAGAGGAAGACGCGAGGCAGGCGAGCACGGCAACCGGCGAGCATACGCCCGCGCGCAGGGAAAAGCAACCCTGTCCCCAGGGGGCTGGATGGAGGGTAAGGCAGGACCCTTTCCAGGTCAAGCACTTCCACCCCCCATATGGGGGTTCCTTGTACGGTTTACGCCTCGGGCAGGCGCACCTTTTGGATGATCTGGTCGAACTCCTGGCTGGCCCGCTTGCTGCCCCCGGTGGCCAGGAGGACCTCCCAGACGACGCCGCCCTTGGGCACCATGATGATCTCGGCCGCATGGCCCTGGGCTTTGGCCGACAGGCGCACCGCCTGGCCCATCGGGTAGTCGACCCGCCTGGTCGTCCCCGGCTGGACCTCCACGCCCGGGAGGTCGAGGCCGGCGGCCAGCTTCTCGGCCGCGGTGTCGGCCGTGACGGTCACGCCGGGCGGGATGTCGAGGTGCAGGACCACCATCTGGGCCCCCGACGGGCCGTCGACCACCATGTCGATGCCCGGGTTGGGCAGGGGTTCGGTGTTCAGCCGCCACGTGCCTGGGACCGTGGCCTCCACGCCGCGGGCGGCCACCAGGTGGGAGGCGCCCGACACCGACACGATGGCGGCCAGCACGATGATCCCGTTGAAGGCGGTGTGGGCCGCGATCGAGGACTTCAGGCCCCGCTTGAAGTAGAGCCGGGCGAAGACCGTGCCCATCCCGATGTAGTAGAGGAACGGCGCCCAGGTCATGTGCTTGAAGCCGCTGAAGATCGAGTCGAGCAGCGGGTACAGGGCCTGGGGGTGCCAGGCCGCGAACAGCACGGCGCTGCCCAGGGCCGCGGCCTTGACCCCTTTGGGGCGCTGCGACTCGGCCAACAGGCCCCGGAACAACAGCTCCTCGACCCAGGGCGCGGCCACGCAGGCCAGGAGGACGGCGGCCAGGATGCGCACGGGTGTGCGCTCGGAGACGAGCTGGGTGATGCCGGGGTCGGCGGTCAAGCGGCCGGAGGCCAGGTTGGTGAGGACGAGCAGGCCGAAGCCCACGCCCCCGCCCAGCAGCAGGCCGTGCAGGAGGCTGTCGGTCGGGTCGCCCTCGGTCCAGACCGGGCGGAAGGCCACCTTCTGGGCCCGGGCCACGACCACCGCGCCCACGAACACGTAGAAGCCGAAGGTGATGAGCAGGCCGTTGCGGATGAGGGTGGCAGGCTCGGCGTGGGTGGAGCGGCCCCACAGGTACATGCCGAGCGTGACCAGGGCGCCGAGGACCACCATGAGCAAGGCGGTGCCGTAGACGCCCGACGGGGCGGGGCGGGTGGGCGAGCCGGGGCCGGCAGGGTCGTACGGCCGGGGCTCGGGCAGGCCGGCGTTGGCCGCGGCCGACCAGGTGGGCCCGT
>DASYMT010000490.1:0-3523 GCA_036008925.1 Acidimicrobiales bacterium
ATCGCAGCGCCGAAGACCGTCAACAACTTCGTCTTCCTGGCCCGGTACCACTACTTCGACGGCATCGTGTTCCACCGCATCATCCCCGGCTTCGTGCTCCAGGGCGGCGACCCCGAGGGATCGGGGCGGGGCGGCCCCGGCTACAAGTTCGAGGACGAGCTGCCCCCGCCCGGCCGCTACGAGCTGGGCTCGCTGGCCATGGCCAACGCCGGGCCCAACACCAACGGCTCGCAGTTCTTCGTGATCAGCGGCCCCGACGGCGTGCGCCTGCCTCCGCAGTACTCGCTGTTCGGCAAGGTCGTCTCGGGCCTGGACGTCGTGACCGCCATCGACGCGCTGGGCTCGCGCTCGGGTGACCCCAAGGAGAAGGTCGTCATCGAGTCGGTGACGATCACCGAGGCCGACTGAGCGGTTGGGTGGAACGGCCCGCGGTCGCACTTCGTGGGCTGCGCAAGTCGTACGGGCCCAAGCTGGCGGTGGCCGGGGTCGACCTGTCCGTGCCCACCGGGTCGTTCTTCGGCCTGGTCGGCCCCAACGGGGCGGGCAAGAGCACCACGCTGAAGATGACGACGGGCCTGCTGCGGCCCGACGGGGGCACGGCCGTGGTCGACAGCGTGGACGTATGGCAGGACCCCGTCACGGCCAAGGCCCGCATCGGCGTGCTGCCCGAGGACCTGCGCCTGTTCGACCGGCTGTCCGGGTCTGAGCTGCTGACCTTCAACGGCCTGCTGCGGCGCATGGACCCGGCCGTGACCGCGGCCCGGGCGGGCGACCTGCTCGACGTGCTCGGCCTGTCCGACGCGGCCGGGCAGCTTGTCATCGACTACAGCCAGGGCATGCGCAAGAAGATCGCCCTGGCCTGCGCGCTGCTGCACGCGCCCCGGGTGCTCTTCCTCGACGAGCCCTTCGAGTCGGTCGATCCGGTCTCGGCCCGCACCATCCGCGAGGTGCTCGAGCACTACACCGGCTCGGGCGCCACCGTGGTGTTCTCCAGCCACGTGATGGAGACGGTGGAGCGGCTGTGCGACCGGGTGGCCATCCTGCACCAGGGCAGGCTGGTGGCGTCCGGGCCGCTGGACGAGGTGCGGGGCGGGCAGACGCTGGAGGACGCCTTCATCCACCTGGTGGGCGCCGACGACGCGGTGAAGGCCGCCCTGCCATGGCTCGACACCTCCTCCGGCTGAAGCTCGTCCTGCTGCGGGGCAGCCTGTCCCGGCTGGGCCTGCGGGGGAAGGTGGCGCTGGTCATCGCCTATCTGGCCGCCGTGCTGGTGGGGCTGGGGCTAGGGCTCGTGTTCCTGTCGCTGCGGTTCGACCCGTCGTTGCACGTCGACGAGGCCGTGCCCGCCGGGTTCGGGATGCTGTTCCTGGCCTGGACGCTGGGGCCTGTGCTGCTGGTGGCGTCCGAGAACACCCTGGAGGTCGACCGGCTGGCCCTGTTCCCGCTGGGGCCGCGGGACATGATGCCGGGGCTGCTGCTGGGGTCGATGGTGGGCTTCGGCGGGCTGGCCACCGTGTTGATCCTGGCCGGGGCGGTGGCGGGCGCGGCGCCCGGTTCCGGGCTGGCGCTGGTCACGGTGGCCGCGGTGGCGCTGGTCTTTTGCGCGAGCGTGGCCGCCAGCAGGCTGGTGTCGACCGCCCTCTCGGCCGCCACCCGCAAGCGGCGGTGGCGCGATGTGGCGCTGACGATCGTGCCCCTCGTCGTGTTCGCCTTCAATGTGGCCCTCAACACCCGGACCGGCGTCGTGCTGCCCCAGGGCCTGTTCCGGTGGCTGCCGTCCGGGCCGTCGGCCTCGGCCGTCGTGGCCGCGTCCGAGGGGCGGGCGGGGGAGGCGCTGGCCTGGCTGGCGCTGTCGGGCGTGGTGCTCCTCGTCCTGCTCTGGTTGTGGTGGGCCGTGCTGGAGCGGGTGCTGACCACGGCCATGGAGTCGACCGGGCCGCGGGGCCGGGCCGTCGTCTCGCTGTTCCCCCGTTGGGCCCGATGGCTGCCGGTGCTCCCGTTCGACCGGGTGGGGGCGGTGGCGGCCAAGGAGCTGCGGCTCCAGTGGCGCGACCCCCGGCGGCGGGGGGCGGTGATCAGCTCGGCCTTTTTCGCCCTGCTGCCGCTGGCCAGCATCCGCTCGGGCGGCGGCGCGGGGCACGGTCTCGTGCTGTTCGCCGCCTTCCCGACGGTGGTGCTGGGGCTGGCCGCGGTGAACCAGTACGGCTTCGACGGGCCCCGCTTTTGGATGCACGTGGCCGCGGGCGACGACGCCCGGGCCGACCTGCTGGGCAAGAACCTGGAGACGGCGTTGGTGGCCGGGGCGGTGACAGTGGTGGAGGCGCTGCTGCTGGCCGCGGTGAGCGGCGGGTGGGAGTACGTGCCCGCCGTACTGGCCGTCGGCGCGCTGGCCTTGGGGGTGGTGCTGGGCATCGGCAACGTGACCTCGGTGCTCATGCCGGTGGCCATGCCCGAGAGCGGGACCAACGCCTGGGCCACCAACGCCACGCAGGGGATGCAGACGCTAGGGCCTGTGTTCCTGTCCATGCTCGTGGTCGGCGTGGCCGTCGCGCCGGGGGTGGTGGGCTCCGTGGTGCTGGTGGACCGGCCCGTGGGACTGGTCGGGCTGATGGGGGTGGAGGCGGCCGCCGGGTACGGGGCATGGCGGCTGGGCCTGCGCATCGGCGTGCGCCGTTCGGCCGGGCGCCAGGCCGAACTGCTGGCCGCCCTGTCGGGGGCCGACTCGGGCTAGGACCCGGCCTCCGGGCCGGCTCAGTCGGGGAGGGCTCAGCCGGGGAGGGCGTCGAGGCCGGCCTGCTGCCCGTCCACGAAGACGGTCACGTCGCCCACGCCCTCGCTGCGCCACGAGCCGTCGGAGGCCCGGATGAGGGCGGTCTGCTCGGGGATGCCGACCACGGGCAGGCCCTTGGTGGCCAGAGCGACCGTGCGGTGGGCCTTGTCGTGCGACCACGAGTTGAAGTGGGGGATGACGGCGAGCTGCTCGACCAGGCCGAGGCCCAGGGTGAAGGCGCCGCCCCGGGGGTCGACCATGGGGTCGGTGACGACCATGGCCCCGGCCGACGAGCCCGCCACGACCGCGCCCTGCTGCCAGGCGTGAACGAGCGCGTCCCACACCGCGGTGTCCTTGAGGACCGAGCGAAGGTGCAGGGGCGAGCCCCCGCCCAGATAGATGAAGCGGGCGGCCCGCACGGCCTCGGCCTTGGCCGGGTCCTCGGCGTCCGGGCGGCGCAGGACGTCGAGCCCGCGGGCCGTGGCGCCCAGGCCCTTGAAGTAGGCGGCGGCGGCCTGCACGGCCCGGTCGGGGTGCTCGTAGGCCGCGGCGGTGGGGAGGATGAGGACCTGGTCGGTGCCGGCCGCGTCGAGCAGGGCGCGGTCGAACGTGCACCCCTCCTGCCACTCGGCCCCGCCGACCAACGCCACCACGCCGCTCATGGACCGGGCACCGTACTCGCCCCCCGCCCGTGTGGCAGGCCCTCGTTACCCATCGGTAACATTGCGGGCATGTCGATCAAGCGGGTGGGGA
>DASYMT010000491.1:0-5964 GCA_036008925.1 Acidimicrobiales bacterium
CGCCCCCTTGGTCAGCCCCAGGATGACGAACGGGATGGCGCCCGCGGCCCCGCCGATCTGGGGCACCAGGTCCCACAGCCCGGCCCACACCGCGGCCAGCGGGGTGAGGGGCACGCCCAGGGCCAGTCCCGCCACCAGCACGACGAACCCGCACACCACGGCCACGATCAGCGAGCCCGCCACGTACCGGCCCACCACCCGGTAGGCCACCCGCGCCACCTCGTCGGCCCGATTCCGCCGCTCGACCGGCACCAGCCGCCGGGCCGCCCGCAACAGGCGGGGCCCGTCGAGCAGCATCGTCACCGCGAACAGCAGGGTGACGACGGTGGCGACGATGCCGTCGGCGATGGACCGGGCCGCCCGCTCCAACGGCGTGGTGTCGCCCGCCAGCCGCTTCGGCAGGTCGTCCAGGAACTTGTCGACGCGGGTCTGCACGTCGGCCTGGGCCAACTGGTCGCCGAAGACGGGCAGCCGGCCCTGGTCGTGGATCACGCCGGTGCGCTGACGGGAGAGGTCGCGGGCCTGGCGCACGGCGGGCGGGATGACGAGCATGGCCAGCACCGCGAACACCGCGACGATGCCGACGAGCACGGCCACCACCGCGGGCGCCCGCTTCAGGCCCCGTCGCTCCAGGCCTGCCACCAGCGGGTTGATGGCCAGGGCCAGGATGGTGGCCACGCCAAGGCCGGTGATGGTGCGGGGGACGTGCCGGGCCAGCCCGCGCACCGCCAGGAGCCCGACGAAGGCGGCCAGCACAACCAGCACCGACCGCCAGTCGAGGTCGACCTCACGTACCAGCCTCGGGGACCGGGGGGCGTCGGGCGCCGTCATGCCGCCGGTACTGTACCGGTCGATGGCCGCGCCCCAACCTCGCGAGCGGCTGCGGCTGACGCCCCGCTCCCTGGTGGTCGCCGTCGCCCTGTTCGGCGCCATGCTCGTAGGCCTGCGGGTGCTGGCCGCGTCGGAGCGGGTGGTGGGGTGGGTCCTCGCCGCCATGGCCGTGGCCGGCCTGCTCCACCCGTACGTGAACGTGCTGGCCCACAAGCTGCCCCGGGGGCTGGCCGTGATCGTGGCCGGCCTGCTCGCCCTGGGCAGCACGGCGGTCATCGTCTACGCCATCGCCGACGGCGTGGTGCGCGAGTACCACGAGGTGCAGGAGGCCGCGCCCCTGCGGGCCCAGGAGCTCGAGCAGCACGGCCGCTTCCACAACTCCTTGCGCGACTTCGAGCTGTCGCGGCGGGTGAAGCAGATCGTGGACCAGGCCCCCGACCGCCTGCGGGGGGGCACGCCCGCCGACGCCATCCGGGCCGCGGCCACCCGGGGCATCGCCTTCCTGGCCACCGGCATCCTCGCCCTGTTCTTCATGCTGCACGGGCCCCGCATGGCCCAGGCCGCGGCCGACCAGGTCCACACGCCGTCGCGCAAGGCCGAGCTGGAGCGGGTGGGCATCGCCGCCTTCCGCCGCGGCTTCGGGTACGCCCGCGGGACGCTGGCCATGTCGATGCTGGCCGGGCTGCTGTCGTGGGCGCTGGCCTCGTGGGCCAACGTGCCGGGCCCCGCCCCCCTCGCCCTGTGGGTCGCCCTCTGGGACGTGGTGCCGGTCATCGGTGCGGCGGTCGGCGCCCACCCCCTCGTGGGGCTGGCCGCCATCGCCTCGCCGGAGAAGGGCGTGCTGCTGGCCGTCGTGTTCCTCGCCTATCAGCTCCTGGAATGGCTGTTCCTCCAGCGGTGGATCGACCGCCGCACCGTGCACGTCGGCCCGTTCATCACCGTGGTCGCGGGCTTCATCGGGCTTGAGCTGTACGGCGTGGGCGGGTCGATCATCATGCTGCTGGCCGTGGCCCTGGGGCTGGCCGCCCTGGACGAGTTGACCCCCTCGGCCGACGACCGCGAGGCCCGGACCGGGGAGATGGCCTCAGGCGCCGTTGCGGATGGCGGCCAGGTCGGCCCGGTCGGCCGCGTCGAAGTCGACGGGGGGCGGGCCGCCGAGAGCCTGGCTCACGAGGTCTGACTCGACCGCCCAGTACATGACCGAGGCCCGGTTGGTGGAGTGGCCCGGATGGTCGGGGTCGCCCCGGCCGGTGTGCAGCACCAGGTCGACCAGGCCGAGCAGGTGGCCCAGCTCGTGCTCGGTGACCGCGTCCTCGATGACATTGCGGCGGGCGATGGGGGTGGACGCCGACTGCACCTGGTCGACGAAGACGGCGGCGGTGTCGCCCCGCACCGAGATGCCGAGCACCGAGCGGTCGCCGTCGAACGTGCCGTGGAGGAACAGGAGGCGGATGACGGCCTGCCCCTCGGTCTGGGCCGTACGCCCATAGCGGTCGCTCAACTCCCGGATGTCGGCCGCCGTGTACGCCTCGGCCCCGCCGGGCACGCCGACCGGGCCGCCCAGGCTCACCGCCTTGCCGCTGTTCTGGCTCAGCACCTGCACGGCGTGGTCGGTGGTGTGGGCCAGGGGCTCGGCGCCCGACTGCTGGAGGATGTCGAGCGTCACCTTGGCCGCGGGCTTGGGCCGCAGCACCGTACGGGCGTAGGCGCCGGCCCCTCCCTTGGCCCCGCTGTCGACGGGCCGGGTGCCGCCCCCGTCCGTGGTGGGGGTCTTCGAGCCGGCAGTGGTCGACGTGGGCTTGCGGCCCGCCGTGCTCGGCGTGCCCGCGGCCGCGGTGGTGCCCGTGCCTTTGCCGCCCGTGGTCGTGGTCCCTCCGTCCAGGGTCAGGCCCGAGCCGGTGCCGGCGTTGTCCTTGGGCTTGGTGCAGGAGGCCAGGGCCGAGCCCGCGAGGACGGCGGCGAGCAGGACGGCGGTCACGCGGCGCGGCACGGTCGCGACGGTACTGTCCCGACATGCCCCAGTTCTCCTTTGAAGGCCGGGCGCCGCGGGTGGCGGACAACGCCTTCGTGGCCCCGACGGCAACCCTGGTCGGCGACGTGGTGGTCGAGGCCGGTGCCTCGGTCTGGTACGGCGCCGTGCTGCGGGGCGACTATTCGCCGGTGATCCTGCGGGAGGGCGCCAACGTGCAGGAGAACTCGGTGCTGCACGGCCCGCCCGGCAACCCGACCGAGATCGGGCGGGGCGCCACCGTCGCCCACCTGTGCGTAGTGCACGGGGCGGTGCTCGAGGAAGAGGCGCTGGTGGCCAACGGGTGCACGGTGCTCGACGGGGCCGTGGTCGGGGCGGGCGCCCTGGTGGCCGCCCACTCGCTGGTGGCGGCCGGGTTCCACGTGCCGCCGGGCTTCCTGGCCGCCGGGTCGCCCGCCGCGGTGAAGCGGCCGGTGGCGGGCTCGCCCGCCGAGATGTGGGTGCGCATGAACCCGCCCGCCTACGCCGAGCTGGCCCAGCGCCACCGCGAGGGCATCCTCCCCGTGGCGGGCTGGTAGCGCGCCCCTCGCTCCAGCCCGTCTGGAGGACATACCGCGCCGTTTTGCAGGGCTATGTCCTCCAGACCGCGGGAGAAGCGGGGTCAACCGCCGTAGTTCATGCGGGTGTCCTCCATGCGCAGCACCGGCGTGTCCTCCTCCTTCTGGAAGCCGGCGTCCACGATCTCGCCCATGAAGAACGTGTAGTCGCCCAGCGCCACCCGCTCCCGCACGGCGCAGTCGAGGAAGGCCACGGCCTGGTCGAGCACGGGCGCACCCGTGACGGCCGCGTCGTGGAACCCGAAGCCGTTCAGGGTGCGGGCCGCGGCGTCGACCTCCACCGGCTTGGTGAACTTGCGGGCCACGGCCCGGTCCTCCCGGTCGATCAGGTTCAGCGTGAACGAGCCGCCCTCGTCGATGAGCGCATGGGTGAACGCCTCCCGCTCGACCGACACGCCCAGGTACTTGGGCGCGATCGAGACCTGGGTGGCCCAGTTCAGGGTCATGAGGTTGCGCCGCTCGCCCGCCCGCGAGCCGACCAGGTACAGGCCGCTCGGCATCTTCCACAGGACGCGGCGGCGCAGCTTGTCGTAGTCGGCCGGGTCGGCGCCGGGCGGGAAGGGGCCGACGGGCTCGTCTGTGCGGGCGGGCATAGGCCGACCCTACGCTGCCCGACGATGGACGAATCGGACCTCTGCCTGCCCAAGATGCTCGAGGCCAACACGGCCTACGCCTCGCTGTCCAGCAGGCCGGAGCACAGCCCCCGGCCGACCAAGCACCTGTGCATCCTCACGTGCATGGACGCCCGCCTCGACCTGTTCCGGGCCCTGGGCCTGTGGCAGGGCGACGCCCACATCCTGCGCAACGCGGGCGGTCGGGCCTCGACCGACGCGTTGCGGTCGCTGCTGTTGTCGTCGCACCACCTGGGCACCCGGGAGTTCGGCGTCATCCACCACACCGACTGCGGCGTGTTCGGCGTGACCAACGAGCATCTGCGCCAGACCACCGGCCAGGCCCTCGACTTCTTGCCCTTCGACGACTTGGAGCAGAGCGTGCGCGACGACGTGGCCGCGGTCGCGGCCTGCGGCCTGCCGCCCGGCAGCGTGGTGTGGGGCGGGGTGTTCGACGTGGACGAGGGCACCCTCACCGTGGTGGTGCCACCCCTCCGCCTGGACTGAATTCCACTGGTCGCGGGGGTCGACCACGCCGGCGCCTGCCACCGCCGCCGGGGGCCGAAGCCCCTTCACTCCGGCGCGAAGCCCTGCCGCATGGTGTTCTCGGTGACCACGCGGGGGTCGAGGAACTGCAGCAGGTAGTCGGGGCCGCCCGCCTTCGAACCCACGCCCGACAGGCCGTAGCCCCCGAACGGCTGGCGCCCCACCACCGCCCCGGTGGTCCCCCGGTTGACGTACACGTTGCCCGCCCGCAGCTCGGCCGAGGCCTGGGCGATGTTGTGGGGCGAGCGGGACAGCACCCCCGCGGTGAGGGCGTACTCGGTGTGGTTGGCAATCGACAGCGCCTCGTCGAACGAGCCCGCCCGGAACACGCACAGCACCGGCCCGAACAGCTCGTCGCGGGCCAACGGCGCGTCCACATCCACGTCGGCCACGATGGTGGGCGGCACGAACCAGCCCCGCTCGGGCACGTCGTCATGCGAGAACAGCACCCGGCCCTGCTCGGGCGCCCGCTGCACCGCGTCGCGCAGCCGCTTGTAGGCCTCGGCGTCGATGACCGGGCCGACCTGCACGCCCATGTCCCGCGGATGGCCGACCCGCCACTGCGCGGCCGCCCCCGCCAGCCGCCCCAGCAGTTCGTCGTAGACGGCGTCCACCACCACCAGACGCGAGGCGGCCGAACACTTCTGCCCGGCGAACCCGAAGGCCGACTGCAACACGATGGGCACGGCCTGGTCGAGGTCGGCGTCGGCGTCGACCACCAAGGCGTTCTTGCCCCCGAGTTCGGCCACCACCCGCTTGATGTGCCGTGAGGACGACGCCGCCGCGGCCGCGTTGATCGACTGCCCCACCGCCTTCGATCCGGTGAAGGTGATGAACGACACCGCCGGGTGCGAGACGAGATGGGCGCCCACGTCCTCGCCGATGCCGGGCAGGAACCCCAGCACGCCAGGGGGCAGCCCGCCCGCCTCCAGCGCCTGCACCAGTTGCCAGGCGATGCCCGGCGTCTGCTCGGCGGGCTTGAACACCACCGCGTTCCCGGCCACCAGGGCAGCCGTCACCATGCCGGTGGGGATGGCCAGCGGGAAGTTCCAGGGGGCGATGACCACGCCCACGCCCTTGCCCTGGTAGTGCAGCGAGTTGTGCTCCCCCGGCGGCGACTGCACCGCGCCGCCCGCGTCCAGCCGCCGCATCTCCCGGCCGTAGAACTCGCAGAAGTCGATGGCCTCGCAGACGTCGGCGTCGGCCTCCTTCCAGGGCTTGCCCGCCTCGAACACCTCCAGCGCGGCGAGGTCGTGGCGCCGGGCCCGCATCCACGCCGCCGCCCCGAACAGCACGCCCGCCCGCTCGGCCGCGGGCACCCGCCGCCACGTCTCGAACGCCTCGACCGCCACGGACACCGCCGCGTCGGCCTCGGCCGCGGTGCACGACG
>DASYMT010000492.1:0-1717 GCA_036008925.1 Acidimicrobiales bacterium
TGAGCGGACAGGCCGGACCCATGCCTTCGAGCAGGCCGCCGAGGAAGTCGAGGTTCATCCCGCACACGAGGTCGCGGTGCTCCTCGGCCAGACGGTGGAATGGGCAGTTGGCCAGCACCACCTCCTTGCGCTTCACCACCACCGGCTCGTAGCCCTGACCGGCCAGGACGTCCACCACCGCCTGGCGGCGGTCCTCGGCCCGTCGGAACGGACCCGCGGCGGCGGCTGCCTCCTCGCCGAGCCTTCGTCCTGCGGCCCGGGCCACGTCGCTAACGCAGTGGCCTACCGGCCGGCCCGTCCGCGTCGCCTCGGCCACCGCGGCGGCCAGCAGCGAGCCAGCGAGGTCGTAGCGCCGATCGGGGACCGACGCCGACACCTCTTCGCCGCGGGGCCGGTACAGCTTCGAAGGCCGCCCCGCGCCCGGGCCCGTGCGGCCGCTGGTGCGCTCGAAGCGGACCTCCACAACCCCCGCCTCGACCAGCTTGTCGAGGTGGAAGGCGGCCACCGAGCGGGGAAGGCCGAGCGCCTCGGCCGCCTCGTCTCGCGTCGTCCACCCCCCGGCCGTCGAGAGCAGCCGGTACAGGTTCCGCCGCAGGGGCTGGTCCAGGGCGGCGACCCCGGCAATGCGGCGTTCGAACTCGGGCGCCTCCATGCCGTCAAGTCTAAAACAGATCTGAGTTGACGCAACAGGGCCCGATCTCTAAAGTCAAGGTCAATAGTCGTTAGAGAAGGAGCGCATATGGCCACCACCCAACTGCAGCGTCCGGCGGGCATCGCCGTCGTCGACCGTCGGCCCGACAATCCGGTGTTCCAGGCTTTCACCATCCTGCGGATCGGCTTCACCGTGGCGCCTATCGCCTTCGGGCTCGACAAGTTCCTCAACTGGCTCGTGGACTGGCCGGTCTACCTGGCGCCGGAAATCAACGACCTGGTTCCGGGCAACGCCCATCAGGCCATGCTCATGGTCGGCGTCATCGAGATCGTGGCGGGCGTGGTGGTGGCCCTGCGGCCCAGGTTCGGCGGCTATCTGGTTGCGGCCTGGCTGGGCGGGATCATCCTGAACCTGCTGCTCCAGGCCGACTACTACGACATCGCCCTGCGCGACTTCGGCCTCCTGCTCGGCGCCCTGGCCCTCGCCCGGCTGGCGGCGGCCTACGACCACCGGCCCGCCTCGGCGTAGCGAGTCCGCCGCCTCCTACAAGCGGTCGAAGATGGCGGCGCCGATGTCCAAGGCCCTTCCGCGGGCCGCGGTGAGGCCTTGGCGCTGTCGACCAGTCGTCACCGGCAGGCGCACGCGTCCTGAGGCAATGCCGGCCGAGTGTCCACGCGGGGACGGAGGAGGACGACGACGGCCGCACCGACGAGGGCGGCGAGCGCGAGCACCTCGAACATCTGGGTGACGCCGCTGACGCTGCGCAGGACCCGGTCGAGCGCGTCGGCATGGGGCACGACCCGGTAGGTGTAGGCCAGGTCCATCAGGACCGACTCGGCGAAGACGACCGCGGCCAGGCCCCGGTCGTCGGAGAACGCGGCCACGGGCAGCACCCAGGCGAAGTACCACGGCAGCACATAGGGCGCGGCCAACAAGTAGGGCGTGATGCCGGCTGCCGCCGCGGCCGCGGGGGTGCCGCCCAGCCGGGCCAGGGTCACCAGGGCGGCGGGCACGGCGACGAGCAAGCCGATGAGCGCCATCGCGTGCAGTCCGTGGTGGTTCTGG
>DASYMT010000493.1:0-8616 GCA_036008925.1 Acidimicrobiales bacterium
CAGCCCGCGGCCTGGCCGCCCACTGCGCCGCCGGTGCAGGAGTTGGCGCCGTGGCCCGCGGCCGCCGTGGCCCGCTGGCCGCCGCCCGAGACCGTCACCTGGACCTGGGCCGCGGGCTTGGCGGGCGGCTGCGGGGTGGTGGTGGGAGGGGTGGTCGGCGGGGCGGTGTGGTCGGCCGGGGACACGACGTCGAACACGTCGGTCCACAGGTCGCCCGGCCCGACCCCGGCCGGTACGGTCCCCGACCTCGTGCGCAGGCGGGCCTCGGCCGCCGGGCTCTCGGCCGGGATCGTGTCCCCGCGCAGGTTGCCACTGGTCGGCCAGCTCAGGACCCGCGGCGGCGTGGCGGCAGACAGGACGCGGTCGGCGCCCCTGACCCGGGGGACGGGCCCTTCGGCCGCGGGCGCGGGGGGCGTCTTGCCCACCAGGCCGAGCCCGGCCAGCCCGGCTGCGAACAGCGTGGCCGACATGACGGCCAGCGGCCGCTCGGCCCGTCCGGCCAGGGCCGCCGTCTTGCGCAGCCGGCCCGCCGCGCTCAGCCCGCCCTGGAAGCGCCACTGCTTCAGGGCCAGCGCGCCCAGGCCCAACGGCAGGGGGACCATGATCCGGCGCAGGCCTTCGCCCATCTCCTCGAGTTCGGCGTGGCGGGCCCGGCACGGCTCGCACCCGGCCAGGTGCTGGTCGACCTTGGCCAGGTCGCGGGGCGCAAGGGCGCCGGCCACGTAGGCGCCGAGGCGGTCGACCGTAGGGCGGCAGGCGGCGGGCACGTGGCCCACGCCCACATGGGCCTGGAGGTAGCGCTCACGCAGGCCGTTGCGGGCCCGGACCGCGAGTTGGGCCACCCCGTTGGGCGACAGGCCGAGCAGCGGGGCCGCCTCCTTGGCCGGGATCTGCTCGACCTCGGTGAGCCACAGCACCGACCGCCACCGCTCGGGCAGGCCCCGGAAGGCGGCGGCCACCAAGGCGCTGTCGGCCGCGTCGAGCAGGTGCTCGGTCGGGTTGGCCGGGGTGATGGCGTCGGCCCGCAACGGGCGGTTGCGCTTGCGGGCCGTGTCGATGCCCGCCCGCCGGGTCGTGGTCAGCAGATAGGCGCGGAAGCTGCCGCCGTCGCGCAGGCGGCCCGCGGGGAGGGCTTGGAGCACGCGGGTGAAGGCGTCGCTCACCGCGTCGGCCGCGTCCTCCCGGTTGGACGTGACCGTGTAGGCCACCCGCCAGGCCATCGGCGCGTGCCGCCGGTAGAGCTCGCCGAAGGCGGTGGTGTCCCCGGCCGCGGCGCGTTCAGCCAGATCGGCATCGCCGACGTGGGTGAGTACCTCAGTCCGACCCAAGGAACAACCTCCAACCGCGGTGGGGGAACCGCCTCCGGTGGCAGTGTTCGCCGCGGGCGGCGCGGAAACCTCTAGACGGGCAGGCCCGCGGCGTCGGGCGAGGGGAGCGGGGCGTCGCTCTCGGCCAGCAGCAACAGGAAGGTGCTGGCATCCACCGCGCCCCACATGGCCTGGAGATGCATGGCCATGGCCGGGCCCACGGCGCTCAGGCCGTCGATCCCGGGCAGGCCCGGCAGCTCGGGCGGGACGGGCAGGTCAGGCAGCGTCAGGTCCGGGATGGTGGTCGGCACTGGCAGCGTGGGGAGCGTGATGGGCCCGGGCAGGTCGGGGAGCGTGGTCGGCACCGTGGGGAGCACGATGACGGGCTCGTCCGTGTGGGAGGCGGCCGGGTCGTCGGAGGCCGACGGGCCGGGCGCGGCCGTCGTCGTGGTGGTCGGCGCCGGGGCGGCGGACTGGCCCGCGCCGGTGGACGTGGTCAGGCCGGGGGCGGCGGGCTTCTTGGCCGTGGGGGTGGCCGCGTTCACGGATGCCTGCTGCGGCGAGAGCGCGGCGGGCAGGGCCGCGGCCTGCTGGGCTGGGGCCTGCTGGAGGGCGGCCGCCTTCACTGCGGCCGGGGGGCGGGCTGCCACCTTGGCGTCGGGGGCGTGGGCCGGGTGGCCGACTACGCCGAGGGAGGCCAGACCCGCCACCAGCACGGAGGCGGCAGCCACGCCGACGGGGGCGGTCTTGGACACGGCCGCGTCGCCCCAGGGCATGGCCCGCCAGGCCCGCTCGGCCAGTCGCCAGAGCCACGGCCCGATGCCCGCGCCGGCCAGGCCCACGGGGGCCGCGCCCCGGCGCAGCGTGCTGCCGATCTCCCGCAGCTCCACCTGGCGGTCCCGGCAGGCGTCGCAGGCGGCCAGGTGCTGGTCGACCCGGGCCACGTCGCGGGGGGCGAGCCCGCCGCCCACGTAGGCGCCGAGCTGGCGGACGGTCTTGCGGCAGTCGCCGTGCACCTCCCGGAGGTGGGCCTGGAGATACCGCTCGCGCAGGCCCGCCCGGGCCCGCACCGCCAACTGGGCCACGCCGTTGGGCGACACGCCGAGGATGCCTGCCGCCTCCCGGGCCGGGATGCCCTGGACCTCGGTCAGCCACAGGACCGACCGCCAGCGCTCGGGCAGGGCCCGGAAGGCGGCGGCCACGAGGGAGGAGTCGACCCCGTCCATGAGCAGCTCGTGGGGACCTGCCGCGGTCTGGGCCGGGGCGTTGTCCTCGTCCGAGGTGTCGGAGGGGATGGCCCGGCCCGCCCGGCGCAGCACGTCGACGGCGGCGTGGCGGGTGGCGGTCATGAGATAGGGGCGGAAGCGGGCGTCGTCGTCGAGCTGGCCCTTGGGGAGGGCCTGCATGACCCGGGCGAAGGCGTCGCTGACCGCGTCGGAGGCGTCGTGGATGTTGCCGGTCACCCGGTAGGCGACGCGCATGGCCGTGCGAGCGTGGCGGCGGTAGAGCTCCTCGAAGGCCTCCCGGTCGCCTTGGGCGGCCCGGGCCGACAGCTCCGCATCGGTCTGGTGTTCAAGGGCGTCGCCTGCGATCTCGATCCGGCTGCGAGCCATGCCCACCCTTTCTGCCCGGTCCGCGGCGGGGCGCGCACAGCCACTGCCGCCCCTGCTCTACTACCCACATTCGCCACAGATGCCACGAATTCCCGCTTTGCGTAGTCAAGCCGATTCCCCGGGTGCCGCTCCAGACGACAATGCTGGGACGGTGCGGGGTGGGCGTGGATCGGGTCGGGGCGGCCGGGGGCCGTTGCCTCCGGGTTTCGGCACCATCTGGTCCTGTGTGGCCCTCGACCTGGTGGGATTTGGAATCGTGCTCCCCATCCTGCCCTTATACGCAAAGCGGTACGGGGCCTCGCCCTTCACCGCCACCGCCCTGGTGGCCGCCTTCTCGGCCGCCCAACTGGTGTTCTCGCCCGTGTGGGGGCGGGTGTCGGACCGGGTGGGGCGCAAGCCGGTGCTGGTGCTGTCGCTGGCCGGCACGGCGGTGGGGAGCCTGATCACCGGGCTGGCCGGGTCGCTCTGGGTGCTGTTCTTGGGCCGTCTGGTGGACGGGATGTCGGGGGCGAGCGTGTCGGTGGCCCAGGCCGCGGTGGCCGACGTGGCCCCGCCCGACCAGCGAGCCCGGCTGCTCGGGCTGTTGGGGGCGGCGTTCGGGCTCGGGTTCGTGGCCGGGCCCGCCCTCGGGGCGCTGGCCGCGCTGGGCGGGCCGCACGTGCCGTTCCTGCTCGCCGCGGTCATTGCCGGGGTCAACGCGGTGGTGGCCCTGCGGCGGCTGCCGGAGACCCACCCGTCGCCCGGCCCGTCCCGGCCGGTGCTCGACCGGGTGCCGTGGGGGCGCAGCGGGGTGGGGTCGCTGGTCCTGGTGGCCTTCGTCTCGTTGGCCGCGTTCAGCGCCTTCGAAGGGACGTTCGCCCTGTTCGGGGAGCGGCGGCTGGGGCTGCGGCTGGCCTCGACCGGCGGGGTGTTCGCGGCCATCGGGGCCGCGCTGGTGCTGGTGCAGGTACGGGTGCTGCCCGCGGCCGTGGACCGGTGGGGCGAGGGCGTCACGCTGCGGGTGGGGCTGGTGCTGAATGCAGTGGGGCTTGCGGTGCTGGCGCTGGTGCACTCGTTTTGGCTGCTCGTGCCCGCGCTGGGTCTGTTGGTGGTGGGGCAGGGGCTGGTGTCGCCCACGCTGTCGTCCATCCTGGCCGGGAAGGTGGGGGCCGACCGGCGGGGCGGGGTGCTGGGGGTGCAGCAGGCCGCGGGCGGCCTGGCCCGGGTGGTGGGGCCGCTGGCGGGCGGGTTCGCCTTCGAGCGGGCGGGCGTGCCGGTGCCCTACGCGGCCGGGGCCGCCCTCATGCTCTTGGCCGCATTCCTGGCCCTTCGTCCCGGCGTCACCACCCCCGCCCCCGCCGCCGGCTAGGGGCCTTTGACCGCGCTCACGTCCGTATACCGACGTCAGCGCGATCAGAGCGGGCCGGCCCGGCCGGGGGGGGCCGTGCCTGTCCGGCGCAGCCCGGCTGTCGACCCCGGCGCGGGGCGTGCTCGGCACCTCGGCCCGTCTGCCCGGTTTCTCCCCCTTGGCGGGCGGGAACCGCTATGTTACTGTCCGGTAACAAACCCCTTCGACCGTTGAGGTGGCGCGCCAGATGGCTGATTTCTCCATGGAGCTCAACGAGGACCAGCTCCAGATCCAGAAGTGGGTCCACGACTTCGCTGAGAACGTCGTGCGGCCCGTGGCCCACGAGTACGACGAGCGGGAGGAGACTCCCTGGCCCGTCATCGAGCAGGCGGCCGAGATCGGCCTGTACTCGTTCGACTTCGTGGCCAACGCGTTCGGCGACCCGACCGGGCTGATGCTCCCCCTCGTGATGGAGGAGATGGCGTGGGGCGATGCGGGCATCGGGCTGGCCATCTTCGGCACCACGCTCGGCGTGGCCGGCATCTTCGCCAACGGGACGCCCGAGCAGATCGGCGAGTGGGTGCCCCAGTGCTTCCGAGGCGAGAACGACAAGCTCAACCTGGCCGCCTTCGCCGTGTCCGAGCCCGACGCCGGGTCCGACGTGTCGTCGCTGCGCACGACCGCCGTGTACGACGAGGCCAAGGACGAGTGGGTGCTCAACGGCACCAAGACGTGGATCACCAACGGCGGCATCGCCGACATCCATGTGGTGGTCGCCTCGGTCGACCGGGAGCTGGGCGCCCGCGGGCAGGCCTCGTTCGTCATCCCGCCCGCCACGCCCGGGCTGTCGCAGGGGCAGAAGTTCAAGAAAATGGGGATCCGGGCGTCGCACACGGCCGAGGTCGTGCTGGATGACGTGCGGGTGCCGGGGCGGTGCCTGCTGGGCGGCAAGGACAAGCTCGACGAGCGGCTGGCCCGGGTGCGCGAGGGCAAGTCGGGCGGACGGTCTCAGGCGGCGATGGCCACCTTCGAGTCGAGTCGCCCCGCCGTCGGCGCCCAGGCCCTCGGCATCGCCCGGGCGGCCTACGAGTACTCGCTCGAGTACGCCAAGGAGCGCAAGCAGTTCGGCCGGGCCATCGTGGAGAACCAGTCGATCGCCTTCATGCTGGCCGACATGAAGACCGAGATCGACGCGGCCCGGCTGCTGGTGTGGCGGGCGGCGTGGATGGGCCGCAACGGCAAGACCTTCGAGGCGGGCGAGGGCAGCATGTCCAAGCTCAAGGCGGGCCGCGTCGCCGTCTGGGTCACCGAGCGGGCCATCCAGATCCTGGGCGGCTACGGCTACGTGCGGGAGTACCCGGTGGAGCGTTGGCACCGCGACTCGAAGATCTACGACATCTTCGAGGGCACCGAGCAGATCCAGCAGCTCGTGATCAGCCGGGCCATCACCGGCATCCACATCAAGTAGCCCGCAGCTCCAGACCCACGACGCGACGAGGCCCCGGGCGCCAGCGCCCGGGGCCTCCTCTGCAAGATCCAAGCGTCAGAACGACAGGTCCACGTTGGCAAAGCCGTTGTTGGTGACCACCATCCAGTACGCGGCGGCTGGGACGGTCATCGACCACACGCCAGGCGCCGTCGCCGCTTTGGCCGTCGAGGGGGTCAATGCGCAATTGCGGGTGTAGAAGACCACGCTGAGCGAGCCGCCGATGACCCCTGAGACGGACGTGTTCGCGGTCCACACCACGTTGAGCGGCGTGTTTGCCCGGCTGTGGATGTCGATCACCATCGAGTCGACGCCATTGGCCGGGCTGGTGATGAAGGCCGGGTCGCAGGCGGCCACACATGCATCCGAGGTGGCGGCGAAGAAGGCTCGGGGGCTGAGGATCTTGTAATGGGTGACGGCACGGGCGGGTAATGCAGTCATCAGCAGGGCGAGGACCAGCACCCCAGCCGGCCAGGCAATTCGTTTCATGGTTCGGTGCTCCCTTCATGGGACCGTCAGTCGCGCTACGCACCAATTGGCTGCTCGACGGACCATTTCCTGCGGCTGGCCGCGATGGATTTGTCCGAGAAGACAGATTGCGACACGAGGCCACCCTCCTGGCGTAATAAGGGGAGACGGCGCATTCTGCGTCGCCTTCAGACATGGGAGGATGTATGAAGAAACTGCTGACGAGGCTCAGCCTCGCGGTCTCGCTTGTGGGCGTCGTCGCCCTGGCTGGGCTTCCTTCGGCCACGGCGTCGGTGGTTGGTGGTGATATCGCAGTGATCGTCGGTCAGGGGACCATCTCTCCCGGCCTGACCACCGTGTCCGCCGCGCAGACGGTCAGTTTCAACTCCATCATCGGCGTGGGTGGCGGTGCGGCGGCTGACACCTCAACCAACCAGGTGGGCTCCGCCATCGGCACGGTGTCGTGTGCGTTCGGCGGCACCGGCGTCGGTAGCGTGATCACGGGCAGCGGCTCGGCCACCGGGACCTGCACGGCTACGGGCGTGGGCTCAGGCTCCATCACCTGCACCCTGTCCTACGTGCAGGTTGGCGGTGTCGTGGTCGTAGACGGCATCAACTCCTGCACGGCCACCGCCAGCGGCCCGCTCGGCTCGGCTGCCATCAGCAGCCCGACCACCGCGACCGCCGGTGCGTTCCTCTTCGTCCCGACCACGGCCAACCCCACCACCAGCTACTTGCTGGCGGGCGGGGCAGCCGGCGTGGGCGTGAACCCCTAGGCAGCACTGCAGACTGAGGTCTGGCCGGCTGGGCAACCGATCGGCCAGACCTTGTCGTCCGGCATTCCAACCGAAGCCGCCGACGTGTACAACAGGTCTCACGCAATCGACGACAGTGAAGACAATGAGACGCCTCCTCCTCCCCGTCACGGTCCTCCGTCGTCACCGGTCGCTCGTGACCCCTGCCCTGGCCTCTCTGTCCGTCCTGGCCTTGCTCGCGGGCCTCGGAGCACTCGTCGTCGGCGCCACTGCGGCCGACGCGCCGGTCTCGATCCTCTCGGTCTTTCGGCCCCAGGGTCCGGCGGGCTTCTCGGCCGAGGTCTACCCCAAGCTGGCCCACGTGTTCGTCAGCTCGACCGCCCGTCGGCTCTTCACCGTGTCGAACGGGCCCGGCTGGCTGGCGGCGTACGACTTGGACACGATCACGCCAGTCGGGACGGGCCACGACCCGTTGGGCACGGTGACCGGCGTCTTCGTCGACCCGTCGGCACCGGTCGTGTACGCCGGGGTGGTCCAGAACAACCAGCAGGTAGTGCTCAGGGAGTACGCCTCCAGGCCCACGGGCGTCGTGCTGCTCGGCTCGCTCGACCTCACCTCCTCGCTAGTGGGTAGGCAGATCATCGGGATGTACCGGCTCCCCCGGTCGGACGTAGCCTGGCTGCTCTCTTCCGGCCTCCAAGGCGGTGTGGTCATCTCCGAGGTCTCGCTGGCGGGGATGGAGTCGGGCAAGGCCACCCATCGATGGACGGCGCCTCAGCCGCAGTGCACCGTGGCTATGCACTCCCAGGCCTGGGTACCGGCGGGTCTGGGCTTCGCCCCGGACAGCACCGGCGGCTCCCTCTACTTCGGCTGTGGCAGCCCGTCCGTCGGGCTTACCGGGCCGCCTGTGCCCAGAGGCGCGGCGCGACTGCGCCTCGAGGGCGACCCCGCGCGGGGGCCCACCACGCCCGGCCGGTTCGACGTCTTCCCCAAGGCCGGGGACTTCAGCCAGGCGGTGTCGCTGTACGACCCGGGCTCCAACCGGCTGGTCATGTCGGCGTACTCGTCGGTTACCCAGGGCTCGACCGTCTACGTCTTCGACGGGAGCACCAACACCTATGTCGGCGGGATCACCGCGGGCAGCACCAAGCTGGACGACAGTGGGATGGACCCGGTTTCCGGCCGGCTGTATGCGGCCAGCGGCGACGCCAACACCGGCCTCATCCTGGCCGACGTACGGCCCACCCCCGCATCGCAGGGCGCCACCGTGCCGTCGTTCGCCAAGCGGCCGGGCGGACAGCCCGACATCGGCTCGAACATCGCGGTGGATCCGCCCACTCGGCGGATCTTCATCAAGTACACGACGGGAGAAGTGGTGGTCGCCCAGGACAACGTCCCCCGGTACGCGACCCAGCCCCCCGGCGACCCGGACGGCAATACCGTCGATGTTCCAGAGGCGCCTGGCAAGACGTCGGCCGACTATGCCGCCGCGGTGCAGGGCTTCGGGACCAGGGTGCGCCAAATTGGTGGGATCGGCGCGCTGGCCGTGAACTATGTCGGCATCGACACCCGGACGGTCGGCGTCGGCGCCGGGACGCGGGAGTACCGCGGGGCGTACCTCAACTCAATGTGGATGACCAACGACGAGGCTTCGGCCTCA
>DASYMT010000494.1:0-1935 GCA_036008925.1 Acidimicrobiales bacterium
GCGGTGACCCGCTCCTCCAGCAGGCGCTTGTTGGGCAGCCCGGTGATGGCGTCGAAGTGGGCCTGGTGCTTGATGGCCTCGACCAGCCGGGAGTTGTGGAAGGCGGTGGCAGCCAGGTCGGCCAGTCCCTCCAAACGGGCCAGGAGCTGGGCGTCGGCCTCCAGCGAGGCCACATCGGTGTCGAAGGCGGCGGCCACCACGCCGATGAGCTGGTCGGCCGTGCGGATGGGCACCACGGCCACCGCCTTGGCCGACACCACCGAGATGAGCCCCAGGATGAAGGAGTCGTCGGAGTCGGGCCCGAGGAACACGGGGTTCGGCTCGTCGAGCATCTGGGCCATGATCGGCGTGTCGGCGGCCGTGATCCGCAGCGCCTCGACCACCCGCCGGGCCTCGCCCTCGATGCCCTGCATGGCCACCACCCGCAGCCCCTCTTCCGGGTTCCACAGGCCCACGCCCGACATCTCGCACGGCACCACCGAGGGGATGGCGGCGATGAGGCGCTGGGCCAGCTCATGCTCGTCGCCCACGGTGGCCAACTGCCGGGCCAGGTCGAGCAGCACCTGGGCGGTGGCCGTCTGCTGGCGGGACTCGGCCAGGGCGGTGGCCGAGTCGAGGGCGGCCGCGGCCAGCCGGGCGTAGGAGGCCAGCAGGTCGCGCTCGGCCGGGAAGAAGGTGACGCCCTCGTCGTAGACCGCGGCCAGCCTGCCGTAGGCCCGGTGCACCGAGGTGATGTCGACGATGAGGCGTGAGCCGCTGCGCTCCTCGGGGTCGGCCGCGATGATCTCGGCCGCCAGCAGCTCGGCCTCGTCGGGCGTGCAGCCCTCGCTGTGGATCTGAAGGGGCGAGGCGGGCGTGGGCCGGGCCACCAGCACGTGGCGGGGGGCCCGCACGGACAGGCCCGCGCGGGAGGTGATGCGGGCCAGCAGGGTCGACACGTCGTCCACGTCGACCAGGTCCGACGCCGTCTGCTGGAAGGTGGCGAAGCGGGAGGTGAGGATGCTCAGCTCGGCCGCCAGCGACTCCATCGTGTCGGCCGTGGTCACGATGCCGGCCTCGTCCTCCCACATGACCCGGAAGACGCAGCGGTCGGCGCCGTCGCTCATGCACATCTCCTCCACCACTAGGGCAGGGGGGAGGTCGAACGGCAGCGGGGCCTGCTCCAGGAGGCCTGCGGTGAAGTCGCACAGGAGGGTGAAGCGGGGGAAGCCCTCCACGTTGCGGGCGCTGAGGACGGCGAAGCCGGAGCCGATCTGCTCGGCCTCCATGCGCACGACCGTGCAGAACTTCGGCACGACCTGGTCGATGTGGCGCAGCACCTCGCCGGGCGAGCCGAGCGAGCGCAGCAGGGCGACGACCTCGCTGGTCATGTCCTGGCGGGCGATGGCCGCGCCCACCCGGCGCAGGGCGTGCTCGTCGCGCAGGACGGTGACGGCCGCTTCGAAGAGGGCCCGGGCGTCGGCGAAGGAGGTCCAGGAGTTGTCGTCCTCGAGTTCAGCCTGCCTGCCGTTGAGGCCCGCGGCGCGAAGGACGCGGTGCACCCCCTCCTCGCCCAGCTCGCGGCGCACGAGGTTGATCACGTTCCAGGTCAGCGACCCGGAGATATGCCTTGTCGAGCGCGCCTGTTGAGACGCGCGAGAACCCGCCATCAAGGTTCCATCGGCGCGTTTCCGGCCTCGACTAAGCGCGGTTATGCCTGAATTGACGGATCTTCAGGCTGTAGGGGTGGCCCGGGGCAGGGGCAGGCCCTCGCTCCGGAACCGCTCGGTGATGCGGCCCCGCAGCTCCCGGGCCACCGCGGCCTGTCGGGCCGGGTGGGCCTTGGCCACCACCCGCACGGTGCGGCCCTCGGGCGAGGCCGCGTGCACGCCCCAGTACTCGGGCGGCTCGATGAGGTCGTCGGCCCAGTCGGGGTCGTTGGCCAGATCCTGGGCC
>DASYMT010000495.1:0-3449 GCA_036008925.1 Acidimicrobiales bacterium
AGATCGGCCGCAACTGCGCCGCCCTCGAGGTCGACGACCGGCTGCTGCTGATCGACTGCGGCCTGATGTTCCCCGACTTCGACATGCCGGGCATCGACCTCGTCCTGCCCGACTTCACCTGGCTGCGGGAGAACGCCGACCGGGTGGAGGCGTGCATCCTCACCCACGGCCACGAGGACCACGCGGGCGGGCTGTCCTTCCTGCTGCGCGAGCTGTCGTTCCCCATCTACGGCTCGCCGCTGACCCTCGGCCTGGCCCGCAACCGCATCGACGAGGCGGGCCTCCTCGACCGCACCGAGCTGATCCCCGTGCACGACGGCGAGACCCGCCGCATCGGGCCGTTCGACGTGGAGTTCATCCCCGTCACCCACTCCGTGCCCCACGGCTTCGCCACCGCCTTCCACACGTCCCAGGGCGTGATCATGCACTCGGGCGACTGGAAGCTCGACCTCACCCCGGTCGACGGGCGGCTCACCGACCTGGCCCGCATCGGCGCCATCGCCAAGGAGCACGGCGTGCGCCTGCTCATGTCCGACTCCACCAACGCCGAGGAGCCGGGCCACACCATGAGCGAGAGCTCGGTGGGCGAGGTGCTGCGGGACCTGTTCCATGAGCACACCGACAAGCGGATCATCGTCACCTGCTTCGCCAGCCACATCCACCGGGTCCAGCAGATCGCCGACGCGGCCGTCGCCACCGGCAGGACGATTGCCACCCTCGGCCGGTCGATGGGCAAGAACGTGGCCTTGGCCCGCGAGCTGGAGCTGCTGCACATCCCCGACTCGGCCCTGGTCGACATCGAGAAGATCGGCGAGCTCCGGCCCGAGCAGGTGTGCGTCATCTCCACCGGCTCCCAGGGCGAGCCCATGTCGGCCCTGGCCCTCATGGCCGCGGGCGAGAACAAGTGGCTGAAGGTGAGCAGCGGCGACCTGGTGGTCATGAGCTCGCACGCCATCCCCGGCAACGAGTCGGCCGTGAGCAAGGTGATCGACGGCCTCTACCGACTGGGCGTCGAGGTGGTGCACTCGGGCCTGGCCGCCGTGCACGTGAGCGGCCACGCCATGCAGGGCGAGCTGGCCACGCTGTTGTCCATCGCCCGCCCCGAGTTCTTCATCCCGGTGCACGGCGAGTTCCGCCACATGACCCACCACGCCCGCCTGGCCATGCGCATGGGCGTGGCCACCGACAACGTGCTGCTGTGCGAGGACGGCGACGTGATCGAGCTGTCCGAGTCGGGCGCCGCCTTCGCGGGCGAGGTGCCCGCGGGCTACCTCTACGTGGACGGCATCGTGGGCGATGTGGGCCACGGTGTGCTGCGCGACCGGCGGGTCCTCAACGAGGAGGGGGTGGTCGTGGTGGTGGTCACCGTCGACGCCAAGTCGGGCGAGGTGCTCACCGGGCCCGAGATCATCACCCGGGGCTGGGTCTACGCGCCCGAGGCCGAGGACCTGCTGGAGGAGGCCCGCCAGGCCGTGCGGGACGGTATCCAGGCCGCCATCGAGAAGGGCGCCAACGACTTCGACACCCTGCGCCGCCACGTGCGCGCCGCGTTGGGCAAGTTCGTGAACGAGCGGACCCGGCGCCGGCCCATGATCGTCCCCGTGGTGATGGAGGTCTGATGGCCGCACTCCCGGCCTACGACGAGCTGCCGGGAGGACGGGCCTGGGGGGTGTGGGGCGACCACGACGTGTACGGCAGCCTCAACCTGCTCACCCCCGAGCGGGTGAAGGCCGGGGTGGCGTGCGTCGAGCGGGGCGCGGTGTTCGCCCTCAACCTCGACATGGAGCTGCCCGATCCGCCGCTGTTCGGCCGGGAGGCGTTCCAGCACGACGTGCACTGGCTGGTGAACGAGGTGGGCCACGACGACTTCGTGAGCAACTGGAACACCCAGTCGTCGTCGCAGTGGGACGGGTTCCGCCACATCCGCCACGGCCTGCACGGGTTCTTCGGCGGGGTGGCCGACGAGGACCACGGCATCCATCACTGGGCCCGGCGGGGCATCGCCGGACGGGCCGTGCTCTGCGACGTGTCCCGCTGGCGCGAGTCCGTGGGCCGGCCCATCCAGCACGGCACCCCCGACCCCGTCGAGCCGTCCGACGTGGTCGACGCGCTGGCCGCGCAGGGGAGCGCGTTCGAGCCGGGCGACATCCTTCTGCTGCGCACAGGCTGGACCACGTGGTACCGCTCGCTGTCCACCTCGGCCCGTCAAGAGCTGGCCAACAACCTCCAGTCGCCGGGGCTGCGGCCTGGCATCGCCACCGCCCGGGTCCTGTGGGACCTGCACCCTGCGGCGCTGGCCGCCGACAACCCGGCCGTCGAGGTGTGGCCGCCCGGTGCGCTGGCCACGGCCGAGGAGTTCCAGGCCGCCCTGGCCGACCCCGAGCAGTCGCCCGAGATCTTCTTGCACTTCGCCCTGCTGCCGCTGCTGGGCCTGCCGTTGGGGGAGATGTGGGACCTCGACGCGCTGGCCGCCGACTGTGCGGCCGACGGGCGCTACCACTGCTTCTTGACGTCGGCCCCGCTCAATTTGAAGGCGGGCGTGGCGTCGCCCTGCAACGCGCTGGCCATGAAGTGACGCTGACCGCCGCCACCACCGCCACCGCTGGTCGTCGGACCCGCGGCTGTCCGTATCGGCCCCTTTGACGCCCTCGGCCTGGCCTGTGGCCACGCAGCACGGCCTTTGACCAGGCATTTGTGCAGGTGGTTGCCGGTTTTGTCACGAATCCCGAGAAGGTGCCCTCCCGGTACGCCGCTCTCTTCGTCGACCCCGCAGTCGGGCAGGCCCGACGCCGGCATCTGCTGGCCGTCGTCCTGCTGCTCGCGTGCATGGTGACCTGGGCGGGCCACCGGACGCCGGCCAAGGCCGCCTGCCTGCCCCCCGCGGTGACGGTCACGCCCAAGGCCGCGCCCGCCGGGAGCACCGTCGTCGTGTCGGGCCACGGCTGGTCGGCCGGGTGCGCCGACACCGTTGGCTGCCCGACCGACGGGCCGTGCGCGGCCGACCCGGGCTCGCCGCCCCGCAGCGGCATCCAACTCCGCTTCAGCCAGGGCCGCCATGGCGACTGGCTGGGCACGACGGACGCGGACACGGGCAACCGGTTCTCGTTCAGCGCGGTGGTGCCGGGGTGGGCCAAGCCCGGCGCGGCCACCGTGTCGGCCGACAACGTGGCCTCCGGCTTCCGGGTGGCGGCCCGCTCGGCGGGCTCGGCCCACGAGCTGGGCGCCACGTCGCCCGTCCCCGCGCTGGCCGGGGCAGGCCCGGACCTGCCCAAGACGGGCTCGGCCACCAACCTGGCCGCGGGCATCAGCGCCCTCCTGCTGGTGGCGGCCCTCCTCCTCCGCCTTACCTAGCCCCGCCCCGCCCCGCCCGCACAACTGAGCACTGACCCAGGGATGAGGCCGCGGGGGAGCGCCGCACTCGCTGTTGCTGGTGTTACGGTTGTTGCCAC
>DASYMT010000496.1:0-1990 GCA_036008925.1 Acidimicrobiales bacterium
CAACGCGGCCCGCTACGCCCGCATCGTGGAGGAGCACGCCCTCCTGCGCCGCCTCATCGGCGTGGCGGGCGAGATCGCCGAGCTGGGCTACCAGGTCCCGGACGACGTGGCCGACGCGGTCGACCAGGCCGAGGCCCTCATGTTCCACGTGGCCCAGCGCCGGGTCAGCGACACCCTCCAGCCCATCAAGGACCTGCTGAGCGCCAGCCTCGACCGGCTTGAAGCGCTCTATGAGCGGGGCGAGTCGATCACCGGCCTGCCCACCGGCTACAACGACCTCGACGAGCGCCTGGCCGGCCTCCAGCCCAGCAACCTCATCATCGTCGGCGCCCGTCCCGGTGCGGGCAAGACCAGCTTCGCCCTGGGCATGGCCGCCCACGCCGCTATGGAGGCCCGCCAGCCCGTGCTCTTCTTCAGCCTGGAGATGAGCCACCTCGAAGTGACCCAGCGCCTGCTCTCGGCCGAGGCCCGGGTCGAGGCCACCCGGATGCGCAACGGCCGCCTCCACGAAGGCGACTGGCCCAAGATCAGCCACGCCATCGGCCGCTTGGGCGACGCCCCGATCTTCATCGACGACAACCCCAACACCACCGTCATGGAGATCCGGGCCAAGGCCCGCCGGCTCAAGTCGAAGCAGGGCAGCCTGGGCCTCATCGTGGTCGACTACCTCCAGTTGATGTCGGGCCGGAGCAACGCCGAGAACCGCCAGGTCGAGGTGTCGGAGATGAGCCGGGGGCTCAAGATCCTGGCCCGCGAGCTGGAGGTCCCGGTGGTGGCCCTGTCCCAGCTCTCGCGCGGCCTGGAGTCCCGGGCCGACAAGCGTCCCATGCTGGCGGACCTGCGGGAGTCGGGCTCGATCGAGCAGGACGCCGACGTGGTGATGTTCCTCTACCGCGACGAGCTCTACAACCCGGAGTCCCCTGACCGGGGCACGGCCGAGGTCATCATCGCCAAGCACCGCAGCGGCCCCACCGGCGTGACCCAGCTCGCCTTCTTGGACCACTACACCCGCTTCGCCAACATGGCCCGCGTCTAGCCGAGCAGTCGGGAAGGCGGGGTTGGTCAGGCGGCGGGGGCTGGTCAGGCGGCGGTGGCCCCGGAGAGCCGGGGCAGGACGGCGGCCACGGCCGAGGCCACGTCGACCACGTTGCGCTTGTCGAGCACGGCCGCCGCGCCCAGGGCCAGCGCCTGGGCCGCCAAGGCCTCGTCGTCCGAGCCGGTGACGACTACGACCACCGTGTCCGGGCACACCTGGCGCAGCGCCGCCAGCGCCTGGAGGCCGTCGACCGAGGGCATGTCCAGATCGAGCAGCAGCAGGTCGGCGGCGTGCGTCGAGCAGGCGGCCGACACACCGGCCCCGTCCCCCACCTCGCCCACCACCGTGAAGCGCTCGTCGGCCGATAGCCCCCGCTGTAAGACCCGGCGCACCACCGCGCTGTCGTCGGCGATCACCACCCGCACCTGCCCATCGGCGGGCCCGTCGCCCTGGCGGTCCACCGCCTCGGCCAGCACCCGGGCGAACACCTCCAGCAGCGAGGCCGTCCGCTCGTTCACCGGGTCGACCCCGGTGCTGGCCGCGCACAGCATCCCGAAGAACGAGCCGTCCCCCGTCACGACCGGCGCCGACACGTAGGTCTGGATCCCCAGCACGGCGGCCGCCCCGCTGCCGGGCAGGTCGCCGGGCACGTCGTTGGTGGCCCGCACGCCCCGGGCCAGGGCCCGGATGCAGATCGTGTCCTCCCACGGCACCACCACGCCCTCGGGGATCTGGAGCGTCCCCCGGTTCTCCACGAAGCGCATCTTCTGGGTGCCCGCCTCCAGGTCGACCTCGGCCAGCACGGCCGACTCGAGGCCCGTGAGGATGGCGATCTCGGCCAGCAGGGGCCGGGCCACTGCCTCCAGGCTGTCCCCGTCGGCCAGCACGGCCCCGACCACCGCGCCCAGCTCCCGCTCCACGTCGGTGGCCTCGGGCGCCTCGGCCAGCGCGGGC
>DASYMT010000497.1:0-2032 GCA_036008925.1 Acidimicrobiales bacterium
CGTGCTGCGGCGCACGCGGTCGAAGCTGGGCGCGGCGGCCGGGCACTTCGAGGCGCTGGCCGAGTCGATCCTCTACCAGCAGCTCGCGGGCTCGGCCGCGGCGGCCATCCACCGCCGCTTCGTCGCCGCGCTCGGCGGCGCGGTCACGCCCGAGGCGGTGCTGGCCACGTCCGAGGCCGACCTGCGGGGCGCTGGGCTTTCGGGCAGCAAGGAGGGGGCCATTCGAGGCCTGGCTTTGGCCGTGGCCGAGGGCCGGCTGCCCCTGCACCGCGTGGCCCGCCTGCCCAACGACGAGATCGTGCGGCTGCTGTCCGAGCAGCGGGGGATCGGGCCGTGGACGGCCGAGATGTTCTGCATGTTCCGACTGGGCAGGCTCGACGTCTGGCCGGTCACCGACTTCGGCGTGCGCAAGGGCTACATGAAGGCGTACGGACTGGCCGACATGCCCGCGCCCAAGGCCCTGCGGGAGGAGGGCGAGCGGTTCCGGCCGTGGCGCTCCATCGCGGCCTGGTACCTGTGGCGGGCCTGCGAGGAGTAGACCAACGGCATGGAGATCGAGGTCGTGGTCGAGATCCCGAAGGGGTCGCGCAACAAGTACGAGGTCGACCACGAGACAGGCGAGATCTGGCTCGACCGCATGCTCTTCACGGCCACCCAGTACCCGGCCGACTACGGCTTCCTGCCCCACACGCTGGCCGACGACGGCGACCCCCTCGATGCCCTCGTCCTGCTCGACGAGCCGACGTTTCCGGGCTGCCACATCCGGGCCCGCCCGGTGGCCGTGTTCTGGATGAGCGACGAGAAGGGCGAGGACGCCAAGCTCCTCTGCGTGCCGTCGGGCGACCCCCGCTGGGACACGGTGAACGACCTGGGCAACCTGCCCGGGCACCTCACGGCCGAGATCGAGCACTTCTTCACCATCTACAAAGAGCTCGAGCCGGAGAAGGGCACGTCCACCCGGGGCTGGGAGGGCCGGGCCGCGGCCGAAAAGGCCGTCTTGGACGCCCGGGCCGCCTACCGCCCCTGACCCGGGTGCCCTGACCCGAGTCCCTAGAGCAGGCGCTGCATCAGGGCCACGTCGAGCCACTTGCCGAACTTGCGGCCCACCTCCCGCTCGACGCCGACCAGCTCGAAGCCGCACGACGTGTGGAGGGCGATCGACGTCTCGTGCCCGCCCACGACCCTCGCCATCACCGCGTGGAACCCGTGCTGGGTGGCCAGTCGGACCAGCTCGCCCAGCAGCAGGCGGCCCACGCCCTTGCCCCGGGCCTCGTGGTGGACGTAGACGGAGTCCTCGACCGTCGTGCTGTAGGCGGGCCGGTCCCGGTAGGCGGTGAGCGACCCGAACCCCAGCACCTGCCCGGCCTCGACGGCCACGATGGCCGGGTGGGCGCCTGCATGGGCGGCCAGCCAGGCCCGCTGGTCGGCCAGGCTGCGAGGCACCAGGTCGAAGGTGACGGTCGAGCCGGTCACCTCCCGGTTGTAGATCTCCCGGATCGCCTCGGCGTCGTCGAGCGTGGCCAGCCGCACCTCCATCGTCCCGACGCTAACGGCCCCCGCCCTCCTCGCCCGCCACCCCCGCCCGTCTCCCAGCCCGTCTGCAAGCCCGGCCCAATCCCCGTACCAGCCGGCCAGGGGCCCCGCCCCGCTACACTCTCGGCTCGCAGTTCCGCAGGAGCACGACGCCCTCTTAGCTCAGTCGGCAGAGCACAGCCATGGTAAGGCTGGTGTCGTGGGTTCGATTCCCACAGAGGGCTCGGCACTACCCGTGGCGGGGTAGCTCAGGTGGTTAGAGCACACGGCTCATAATCGTGGTGTCGCGGGTTCGAATCCCGCCCCCGCTACTCCCCAAGAACCCAGAGAAAAGCTCCAGAACAGGACAGGAACCAAAGAGATGGCCAAGCAGAAGTTCGAGCGCGACAAGCCCCACCTCAACATCGGGACGATGGGCCACATCGACCACGGCAAGACCACGCTGACCGCGGCCATCACCAAGACCCTGGCCGAGCGCGACACGACGGGCAAGACCGCC
>DASYMT010000498.1:0-8142 GCA_036008925.1 Acidimicrobiales bacterium
GAAACACAAGCGCCGGGTCGAGCGGGCCCTCGACAACGCCCTGGCCATGCGGCTCACCACAGTGGAGGCGCTCGACGAGCTGGTGAGGCACAGCAAGGGCAGGCCCGGCGTCCGGCTCATGCGCGAGCTGGTGGCGGCGAGGGGCACCGACTACGTGCCGCCCGCCAGCGGGTTGGAGGCCCGCTTCCTCGAACTGCTCAGGGCCGCTGAGCTGCCCGAGCCCGACCGGCAGGTGGCGGTGGGCGGCGCCCAGTTGGCAGGCCGGGTCGACATGGTGTGGCGCGATCACGGCCTGGTCGCCGAACTGGACAGTCGCAGGCACCACACCGCCCGGCTCGACGCGGCCGAGGACGCGCAGCGGGATGTCAGGGCGGCCCACGGCGGCTGGCGGGTGGTGCGGATCACCGGGGACGACGTGTTCGGCTTCCCCGAGCGGACCATGGACCTCGTCCGGACCGCCCTCGACGATGCCGCTATGCGGCGTGCGGGGTGAAGAGGTGCTTGAACCGGTCCGTGGCCAGGGCTCGACAGGTGGCCTCGTACGCCGCCTTCGCCACCGTGTCCAGGCCGTCCACCCGCATCATGTTCACGCCGTGCTGGCGCACCTCGGCCGCGGTCGGCCGGAGCAGCAGCACCTCGGCGCCCCGCCCGCGCCCGGCCGACGCCTCGGCCGCCAGCGTCCGGGCGGGCCAGCGGCGGATGAGCTGGCTGACCGGGCCGGGCACGGCGCTGGTGTCGTAGGCCAGGGGCGCCACCCCGATGATGCGGTCACAGCCCGCCTTGACCGCCAGGTCGAGGTTGGTGGTGGAGTGGGCGCCGCCGTCGACGAGCGTCATGTGCCCGAGCCGCACCGGCTTGTAGAGGCCGGGGATGGCGGAGGAGGCCATCACCCCTCGGGGCAGGTCGATCTCCGGGGAGCCGGGCCGCCCGAGGACGACCCGCCTGCCGGTGTTGACGTCCACACAGGCCAGGTAGAGATCGCGGTCGGGCCACTCGGCAGGCAGCTCTTGGGCGAAGCGCCGCCTGCCCTCGGTCATGGTGAACATCCCGCCAGGGAACATGTAGGCCAGCGCGCCCGGGATGGGCAGGGGCATACGGAGCACCGACCGGCCGGCGATATAGGCAGAGCCGATGGCCCGGCGAGCCAGGTCGAACGGCGAGTTGAAGGCGGGGGTCATGATCTGGCGCCGGGCCTCCAGCGGGTCCACCCCGCCGATGGCGGCAAGCTGCGGGTGCTCGCCCAAGGCGAGGAGCCAGAAGTCCTTGGTGCTCCACCCGGCCCGGACGTAGGCGCCGACCACGCTGCCCGCGCTGGTGCCGACGATGAGGTCGGCGTCGTTCGCCACGAACCCGGCCTCCTGCTCCAGGGAGTGGAGCACGCCGGCGTGGTACGCCATGCCCACCAGCCCGCCGCCGCCGAGGACCAGCCCTGTCTTCATGACAGTAGTGTCACCCACCGGCTCGGATTCCATGCGGATCCTTTTCGGCCGGGCCCCCGCACCATTCGAGGAATCCGGTCAGGAAATCCCCCGGGTATCGGGTTTTCGACCGCATTCCGGCGAGTCGTTGCCGCCTGGGGGCGGTCGGTGTGGGCACTGCAGGCTCTGGGGCGTGGGCCGGTAAGACGGACGGCGGTGGGGCGGGCGGCATCGAGGCGGGCGGTGGGCCGGCGGCTGCGACAGTGGCGCCGGGGGCTTGATCTGGCCCGTCCGCTGCGGCTACTTGCCCAGCTTGCCCGCGGCCAGGTCCTCGGCCATCGCCCAGCCGAAGGCGATGAGGTAGTCGTGCCGGTCCGGGTTCAGCCCGTCGAAGAAGACGGCGAACTCGGGGTCGAGGGTCTCGGGCTTGAGGGCCTCGTGGTCGAGGCAGCCGGACGCCGAGCCGTCGCCGGTGACGACGAAGGTGCGGTCGTCGATGCGGCCCTCGGCGCCGAAGCGCTTGGCCAGCCGTCGGCCCCAGGCCCGCTCCTCGCCCGAGGCCTTGTGCCCAGGCCGGGGGACGATGTCCTCAAGGCCCTTGAAGGCGACATAGCCGCTCGGATCGATGAACTTGGTGCCCACGAGCACGTCCTCGTCCGGGAAGGCGAGGAGGGCCCGCCGGTACTGGTCGGCGATGACCGCCTTGAGGACGCTCTCACGGCGGGCGCCCCGCTTGACCGAGGCCAGCCCGACGAGGAGGCACGGCGTGCCGCCGATGCGCTCCAGCGTGCAGAAGGAATAGCCCTGGAGCTTGTCGTTGTCCCGGGCCTGGGTGATGAGGACCCACGCCTCTCGCTGCTTGGACAGCAACCCCACGTCGTAGCCGGCGGGCCCATCGGCGCAGATGTCGGCCATCTCGCCAAGCTCGGCGTCACTGAGTGCGGTGCAGTCCTTGGTATCGACCTCGATCGCCATAACCCTGCTGCTCTCCCCTACTTGACCGGCTGGTCGGGTAGGAATTCTAGGGGAAGCTGCCTGCCTAGCTCCACGCCGCCCCGCCATCGCACAAGATGGGCGGGTGAACGGACACGCCGTGCTGGCCGGTATCGAGGCCGACGCCGCCGCACTTGCGGCTTCGCTTGGCAGCCTTCGCCCCGCCGACTTCGCCCGTCCTACACCGTGCGCGGCGTGGGACGTGGCACATCTGGTGGCGCACCTGTACCGCGACTTCGAGCGCGTGCCCGAGGCGCTTGCGGCCCGCACGACGGAACCCGCCGACACGGACTGGCTGTCGTACTGGAGCTACGACCGGCCGACGAATCAGGTCCAGACGCAGGACCGGGCGGGGCAGATCCTGGCCCGCTTCGAGACGCCCAGCGCCCTGGTACGGGCCTTGGCCGAGTTGCTGGCCGACGCGCTGGGCGCGGCCCGGGCGGCGATCGGCGTGACGGGCACGGGGAGCCGGGGCCAGGACCGGGGGCCGGTGGGGAACGTGCGGCTGCCCTGGGGGCCGGTCATCGCCTTCGACGACTTTCTGCAAACGCGCTGGGTCGGATTGGCCGTGCACTCGCTCGATATGGCCGACGCGCTGGGCACGCGGCACAGCGTGTCGCCCGAAGGGCTGCGGTTCACGGCACACACGCTGGACGGGCTGGCCGGGCAGCCGCTGTCCACGGCGCGGGCCTGGCCGGCCGAGGACTACATCCGGGTCGGCACCGGGAGGCGGGAGCTGACTGGCGAAGAGGCGGCGCAGCTCGGCCCCGCCATGACGGCCCGGTTCCCGCTGCTCGCTTAGCCCGGCGTCACCGGGGCGGCCGGGCGAAGAGCGCCACACCGGCGTCGGCCGAGGCTGTGCCTGGGGAGGTGGGGGGCCTACAGCGAGCCGGAGGCGATCAGGCAGTCGGCGCCCAAGAGGACCCGCAGCTCGGCGCACAGCCCGTTGTTGGTCTCGACGTTGAAGTCCTCGGGCAGCCGCAGGAGCTTCCCGCCCACCGAGAGGAACACGGGCGAGTCGCCGGGGTGCTGGACGAAGAGCTGCTTGAGCTCGACCACGATCGTGTCGGTCAGTTTGCTGAGAGGCAGCTTGACCGTGAGGGGCGGGCCGCCGTCGAGCACCAGCTCGGGGCGCTTGAGCTCCAGGCAGGTGAGCTTGGGCACGTCGTCTCGGAGGTCGATGCGGCCCTTGACGCACACGATGGCGTCGTCGGCCAGCAGGTGCCCGTACTCGTGCATGACCCGGGGGAACATCCAGACCTCGATGGCCGACTCCAGGTCCTCCAGCGTGAAGGTGCCCATAAGGTCGCCCTTCTTGGTGTACCGCCGGGACAGGGCGGTGATGACGCCCCCCACCCAGCGCACGTCGCCCTCCCGAAGCTCCCGCAGGTCCCCGACGGTGGCCTCGGTGTGCTTGCGCAGGGCGGCCTCGGCCCCCATGAGCGGGTGGTCGCTGACGTACAGGCCGAGCATCTCCTTCTCGAACGCCAGCTTCTGCATCTTGTCGAACTCTTGGACGGGGATGGCGACCCGGGCGTCGTCGAAGCCAGCCCCGCCGCCGTCCTCTCCGCCCGCGGCGGCGTCGTCCCCGAAGCCGGCATCCCCGAACAGGGACATGATCCCCAGCTCGGCCTCCTTGCGCCGGGCCAGCATGCGGTCGACGATCTGCTCGAAGACCACGCACAGGCCTTGGCGGGGATGGCCCATGGAGTCGAAGGCGCCCGCCTTGACGAGCGACTCCACCGTCCGCTTGTTGAGGACCATCGGGTCGACCCGCCCGCAGAAGTCGTAGAAGTCCACGAAGGGCCCACCCTGCTCGCGTTCGGCGACGATGTGGCCGACCAACCCCTCGCCCACGTTGCGGATGGCCGACAGGCCGAAGGGGATGGTGCCGTCTGGGGTGGTCGAGAAGTCGGACTTGGACAGGTTGACGTCGGGCACGAGGACCTGGATGCCCATGGCCCGGCAGGCGGCCAGGTAGACGGCGGTCTTGTCCTTGTCGTCCTTGACCGACGTGAGCAGGGCGGCCAGGTACTGCACCGGGTAGTTCGCCTTGAGCCAGGCCGTCTGGTAGCTGACCAGGCCGTAGCCGTAGGAGTGCGACTTGTTGAAGGCGTAGTCGGCAAAGGGCTCGATGACGTCGAAGAGGGAGGTGCCGATGGCCGCGCCGTAGCCGGTGGCCTCGCACCCCGAGACGAACTTCTCTCGCTCCTTGGCGATGAGCTCGCGGATCTTCTTGCCGCACGCCTTCCTGAGGTTGTCGGCCTCCTCCAGCGAATAGCCCGCGAACTTCTGGGCGACCCGCATCACCGACTCCTGGTAGATCATCAGGCCCTGCGTGTCCGCCAGGAGCTCCTCCAGGTCGGGGTGCAGGTACTTGATGGGCTTGCGGCCGTTCTTCCGGTCGGCGTAGTCGTTGTGCATGTTGGCCGCCATGGGGCCAGGCCGGTACAGCGCCACGAGGGCGGCGACGTCGTCGAACGACGTCGGGGCCAGCGAGCGCATGAGGGTCCGCATGGGCCCGCCCTCGAGCTGGAAGACGCCGATCGAGTCGCCCCGCCGCAGCATGGCGAACGTCTTCTCGTCGTCGAGCGGGAGGTTGTCGATGTCGGGCCGGGAGCCGGTCGACTCCTCGATGAGGTCGAGCGCCTGCTCGATCACCGAGAGGTTGCGCAGGCCCAGGAAGTCCATCTTGAGCAGGCCCAGCTCCTCGACGCCGTGCATCTCGTACTGGGTGACGATGGGCGCTTCCTCGACGGGCTTGCCCGACTCCGGCTTGCGCTGGATGGGGAGGTACTCCGTCAGGGGGTCGTGGGTGATCACCACGGCGGCGGCATGGATGCCGTCCTGGCGGCGCAGGCCCTCAAGGCCCCGGGCCACGTCCACCACCTTCTTGACGTCCGGGTCGGCTGCGTACATCTCCCGCAGCTCGGTGGCCATCTTGTAGCCGTCCTCGAACTTCGGGTGCGGGTCCAGGCAGGCGTAGAGCGGCGTGTCCCGGCCCATGACGAGGGGGGGCATGGCCTTGGCCACCCTGTCGCCCACGGCGTACGGGTAGCCCAGCACCCGGGCCGCGTCGCGCACGGCGGCCCTGGCCTTGATGGTGGAGAAGGTGACGATCTGGGCCACGTGGTCCCATCCGTACCGCTCGGCCGCGTACTTGATCATCTCGCCCCGGTACCGGTCGTCGAAGTCCATGTCGATGTCCGGCATCTGCTTGCGACCGGGGTTGAGGAAGCGCTCGAACAGCAGGTCGTAGCGGATGGGGTCGAGGTCGACGATACGGAGGCAGTACGCCACGCAGCACCCGGCCGCCGAGCCCCGCCCGGGGCCGACCCGGATGTTCCGCTCCTTGGCGAAGCGGATGAGGTCCCAGACGACGAGGAAGTAGTCGGAGAAGCCCATGCTCTCGATGACGCCGAGCTCGTAGTCGAGCCGCTCGGTGACGACGGCGGGCAGCGGGCCGCCTCCACCCTGCGAGTACCGCCCGCGCGCGCCCTCGTAGGTCAGCGAGCGCAGGTACTCGGCGCCCGAGCTGAACCCCTCGGGCAGGGGGAACTGCGGCAGCTTGGGCTTGCCGAACTCGATCTCCACGTTGGCCCGCTCGGCGATCCAGAGGGTGTTGTCGCACGCCTCCGGCCAGTCGCGGAACAGGTGGCGCATCTCGGCCGCCGACTTCAGGTAGTGCTCGTCGGAGTCGAACTTGAACCGCTTGGGGTCGTCCATGGTCGACCCGGTCTGCACGCACAGCAGGGCGTCGTGCGCGACGGAGTCCTCCCGGTGCGTGTAGTGGCTGTCGTTGGTGGCCAGGAGCGGCGCCCCGATGCGCCGGGCGATCTCCAAGAGCTGCGGGTTGGTCTTGTGCTGCTCGGCCAGGCCGTGGTCCTGGAGTTCCACGAACAGGTGGTCGCGCCCGAAGATGTCCTGGAGCCGGGCGGCCAGCTTGGTGGCCTCCTCCAAGTCGCCCCGCAGCAGCGCCTGGAGCACGACCCCGCCGAGGCAGCCGGTGGTGGCGATGACGCCGTCGTGGTACCGGTCCAACAGCTCCCAGTCGAGCCGGGGCTTGTAGTAGTAGCCCTCGAGGTAGGCGGCCGAGGACAGCTTCATGAGGTTGCGGTAGCCCTGCGTCGTCTCGGCCAGGAGGGTGAGGTGGTAGTAGAGCTTCTCGCCCTCGCCGGAGTCGCCCCCGGTGTCGTCGATGCGCCCCCGCCGGACCGGCCGCTCGTGCCGGGACTCGCCCGCCATGTAGGCCTCGGTCCCGATCACGGGGACGATGCCCTGGGCCCTGCATTCCTTGTAGAAGTCGAGGACCCCGTACATGTTGCCGTGGTCGGTGATCCCGATGGCAGGCTGACCGTCGGCCGCGGCGGCAGCGACGACCTCTCTGACCCTGGCCGCCCCGTCGAGCATGGAGAACTCGGTGTGCAGGTGGAGGTGGGTGAATGAGTCGCCCACGCGAGGCCCCCTCTTATCCACAAGCGTCCACAGCCTGTGGATGAACTACAACAATGTTGTTTTCCGACCATAGCGCGCCCGCGGGCCCCGGCGGTCCCTTAGGGTGACCATCGGCGTTTTCGACAATGGGGGTGTTCTCGACCATGAGAAGGGCCCGATACCGCACCCGCCTGGTGGTGGGCGTCCTGTTGGCGTCCCTGCCCGTCACCGCCCTCACTGTCTCCCTGCTGACGGCGCGCGCCGCGGGCGAGCTGACCAAGTCGACCAAGAGCTTCCTCGTGGCCAGGGCCCTGCACGTGTCATCGGACATCGACCTGGAGATCGAACAGCGCCGACAGGACGTGTCCCTGGTGGCGGCCCGGGCCACGCGCATCGCAGACGCCGAGCTGGAGCACCTCATGTCCACCATCGCCTCCCAGCGGGGCGGCTACGACGTGATCGAGCTCGTCGACCTGGCGGGCAAGCCCCTCGGTGCGGGCGATCGGAGCCGGGCCTTCACGGTGCCGTCCTCCGACTGGTTCCGGCGGGCCTCGGCGGGGGGCAACACGGTCAGCCCCGTCTACCTCGACAACGGCAACGTGCGCTGGGTGTTCTGCAGCCCGGTGATCGCGCCCGACGGCCGGCCGACTGCGGTCGTCGTGGCCGACGTGGAGATCGGCTCGCTGAACCCGCAACTGGCCCACGCGGACTATGCCGACAGCGCCGAGCTCCTCCTGGTGGACGGCGAGCACCGGCTGCTGCTGCGCCAGACCAACGACCGGGTCCAGCGGGTAACCCGCTCTGACGCCGACGTCATCGCGGCAGGCGGCCTCAGCACCGTCATCAATACCGAGGCCGCTCGCCAGGCGACGGTGGGCAGCGGCACCGTCCGCTTCCGCGACACGGCCGGGCGCGACTCCTATGCGGGCACGGCCCGGATCGGGGACATGGGGTGGGGGCTGGTGGTCAAGGAGGACGTGGGCGAGGCCCTCCACTCGGTCAACGTCCAGCGCCGGCTCGGCGCCCTGCTCGCGGGCGCGGGCGCCCTTGTGCTGGTCCTCTTCGCCCTCGTCTTCGCCCGGCGCGAGGCCGGCTTCATCCGCAGGCTGGTGCACGAGAGCGGGTCCACGGCCGAGGAGGTGACAGCCAGCGCGGCCGAGATGTCGAGCGCCTCCGAGGAGCTGGCCGCCACCACCATCCAGCAGACGGGGACGGTGACCGAGACGTCGGCCACCATGGAGGAGCTGGCCCGGTCGTCGGCCGCCATCGCGCAGACGGTGACCCAGGTGGCGGCCCA
>DASYMT010000499.1:0-2977 GCA_036008925.1 Acidimicrobiales bacterium
GTGAGGGCCACAACCTGCAGGAGCACTCGATCGTGCTGGTGCGTGGGGGCCGGGTGAAGGACCTGCCGGGCGTCCGCTACAAGATCATCCGCGGCACGCTGGACACCTCCGGCGTGCGCGACCGCAAGCAGGCCCGCAGCCGCTACGGCGCCAAGAGGGAGTCGTAATGCCCCGCAAAGGCCCCGCCCCCCGTCGTGAGCTGATGCCCGACCCGATCTACCGGTCCCAGCTCGTCACCCAGCTCGTCAACAAGATCCTCAGCCGCGGCAAGCGGACGATCGCCGAGGGCATCGTCTACGAGGCGCTGGAGATCGTGAAGGACAAGACCGGCGCCGAGCCCGTCGCCACCCTGAAGCGGGCGGTGGAGAACACCAAGCCCGCCCTCGAGGTCAAGAGCCGCCGGGTCGGCGGCGCCACCTACCAGGTGCCCGTCGAGGTCCGCCCCCGCCGGGCCACCACCCTGAGCGTCCGATGGATCGTCGGCTACTCCCGGCAGCGTCGGGAGAAGACGATGGCCCAGCGCCTGGCCAACGAGCTGCTCGACGCCGGCAACGGCATCGGCGCTGCGGTCAAGCGCCGTGAGGACATGCACAAGATGGCCGAGTCCAACAAGGCATTTGCCCACTATCGCTGGTAAGCCCCCCAGCGAGCTTCCCCACATCCTGTGCGAGGGCCTTCGGGCCCTCGTTCGCGCTCCATCCGAGGACCGACATGGCTGACGCCCCTGCAATCCGAGAGTTCCCGCTGGCCAGGACCCGCAACATCGGGATCATGGCCCACATCGACGCGGGCAAGACGACCACCACCGAGCGGATCCTCTACTACACCGGCAAGAACTACAAGATCGGCGAGGTCCACGAGGGCGCGGCCACCATGGACTGGATGGTCCAGGAGCAGGAGCGGGGCATCACCATCACCTCCGCCGCCACCACCTGCAAGTGGAAGGACAACTGGGTCAACATCATCGACACGCCCGGCCACGTCGACTTCACGGTCGAGGTGGAGCGGTCGCTGCGCGTGCTCGACGGCGCCGTCGCCGTGTTCGACGCGGTGGCCGGGGTCGAGCCCCAGACCGAGACGGTGTGGCGGCAGGCCAACAAGTACGGCGTCCCCCGCATCTGCTTCGTCAACAAGATGGACCGGATCGGCGCCGACTTCTACCGGGCCGTGGACATGATCCGGGACCGCCTCGACGCCAACGTGGCCGTCATCCAGATCCCCATCGGGGCCGAGGGCCACTTCAAGGGCATGGTCGACCTGCTGGAGATGAAGGCCCTGATGTGGGACGAGAGCTCGCCCAACGGCGAGGAGTTCTCGGCGGGCGCCGTCCCGGCCGACCTCCAAGGCGAGGCCGAGAAGTGGCGGGCCAGCCTCATCGACGCCCTGTCCAATTTCGACGACGTGCTCACCGAGAAGTTCCTGGGCGACGAGGAGATCACGGTCGAGGACCTGAAGCGGGCCTTGCGCAACGGCACCATCGCAGGCGAGATCGTGCCCGTGCTGTGCGGCTCGGCCTTCAAGAACAAGGGCGTGCAGCCCATGCTCGACGCGGTGGTCGACTTCCTCCCCAGCCCCCTCGACATCCCGCCCACCAAGGGCATGGACCTCAAGGGCATCGAGGAGCTGGAGCGCAAGGCCGACGACAACGAGCCCTTCTCGGCCCTCGCCTTCAAGATCATGACCGACCCCCACATGGGCAAGCTCACCTACGCCCGGGTCTACAGCGGCAAGTTCTTGAAGGGCGACACCATCTTGAACTCCACCAAGGACCGCAAGGAGCGGGCAGGCCGCATCCTCCAGATGCACGCAAACCACCGCGAGGACCGCGACGCCGCCTTCGCGGGCGACATCGTGGCCCTGGTCGGCCTCAAGCAGACCACCACGGGCGACACGCTCTGCGCGGCCAACGCACCCATCGTCCTGGAGTCGCTGGAGTTCCCCGAGCCCGTGATCCACGTGGCCGTGGAGCCCAAGACCAAGGCCGACCAGGACAAGCTGTCGAAGGCCCTCCAGGCGCTGTCCGAAGAGGACCCCACCTTCCAGGTCCACACCGACGACGAGACGGGCCAGACCGTCATCGGCGGCATGGGCGAGCTGCACCTCGAAGTGCTGGTCGACCGGATGCTGCGCGAGTTCCGGGTGGACGCCAACGTGGGCAAGCCCCAGGTGGCCTACCGGGAGACCATCACCTCCACGGTCGAGAAGATCGAGGTGCGCTACGTGCGCCAGACCGGCGGCCGGGGCCAGTACGGCCACGTGGTCATCTCGCTCGACCCCACGGGCCCGGGCGGCGGCTACGAGTTCGTCGACAAGATCACCGGCGGCGTCGTCCCCAAGGAGTACATCCCCTCGGTCGACGCGGGCATCCAGGACGCGCTCACCTCGGGCGTGGTCGCGGGCTACCCGATGGTCGACGTGCGGGCCACCCTGACCTACGGCTCGTACCACGACGTCGACTCCTCGGAGATGGCCTTCAAGATCGCGGGCTCCATGGCGCTGAAGGAAGCGGCCAAGAAGGCCAAGCCCGTCCTTCTGGAGCCGATCATGCACGTCGAGGTGGTCACCCCCGACGACTACCTGGGCGACGTGGTCGGCGACCTGAACAAGCGCCGGGGCCGGGTCGAGGGCATGGACCAGCGGGGCACCTCGCAGGTGGTCCGGGCCCAAGTGCCCCTGTCGGAGATGTTCGGTTACGCTACCGACCTGCGTTCGCGCACCCAGGGTCGGGCGACCTACACCATGCAGTTCCACTCTTATCAGCAGGTGCCCGAGAACATCTCGAAGGAGATCGTCGCTCGGGTGCGCGGCGAATAACCGGGTCTACGGAGGAACGAACGAGATGGCCAAGCAGAAGTTCGAGCGCGACAAGCCCCACCTCAACATCGGGACGATGGGCCACATCGACCACGGCAAGACCACGCTGACCGCGGCCATCACCAAGACCCTGGCCGAGCGCGACACGACGGGCAAGACCGCC
>DASYMT010000500.1:0-14676 GCA_036008925.1 Acidimicrobiales bacterium
TCCAGACCGGCTGGGGCGGGGCGGGCGGGGCGGGGCGGGTCAGGCCTGCTTCTTGGCCGCCGCCTTCTTGGCCGCGGTGGCCTTCTTCACCGGGGTGGCGTGGTCGTGGTCGTGGGCCTCGCCCTGGTGCTCCTGCGTGAAGTCCTCGTGCGGGTAGTGGGCGTGGGTCACCGCCGCGTGGTCGTGCTCGTGCTCGTGCTCCGAGCTGAGGTGGTCGAAGCCCCCCGCCAGCCGGTTGTGGTTGTGGGTGACGTGGTAGTGCCGGTGCGAGTGCACCACCTCGTTGTGCGTGTGGTCCTCCCACTGACCCTGCTGTTCGTGGCCCTCGGCCATGCGCTCCTCCGTCTCGTCGGGAACTGGCCGACTACCTACCCCGAAGGGGCGAGGAGAAGCACCTGCTGGCCGCCCGGCTGGGCGATCGTCACCGGCAGGCCCGCGGCCAACTGCTCGGAGGTGGCCGTCCCTACGACGTCGCCGCTCGGCGCAGAGCGCAACGTGAACGTCCGGCCCGGCGGCACGTTGCGCAGCGCCACCGACGCAGTCGCCGCGCCCGCGTCCTGCCGGAAGGCCAGCAGCGCGCCCGTGGCCGTCTCCGGGTTCCATGACTGCAACGCCGTCCAGCCGTTGGCCAGCGGGTCGTCGAGCAGCGGGTAGACCACGCCGGTGAAGTCGGCCAGATGGGCCCGGCGGAAGGCCAGCCACGCAGACGCCCGGTCGAGCACGGCGTCGTCGTAGCCGCTGAGGTCGCTGAAGAACGTCGGGTGCGACAGGAGGGCGGCGGCCATGCGCAGGTCCACCGCGGCCGGGTCGGTCCCCCGGTAGTCGCCCAGGAAGTGCTGGCCCAACGACGACGCGGGCACCCACGGCGACAGCGTCCAGATGTTGTGCAGCAGGCGGCTGGGCGAGGGCGAGCCGTTCTGGAACCACGACGGGCCGCGGCTCACCGACTCGAAGGGGAACAGCCGGTAGTCGTTGGTCTCGTCGATCTCGAAGGTCACGCCCGGGTGCGCGGCCCGCAGCGAGTCGAGCATGGCCGTGAAGCGGTCGTGGAAGTCGTAGAGGTCGCCCTGGCCCGCGCAGTCGAGCCACAGCAGGAAGTCGAACTTGAAGTAGCTCACGCCCCAGTGGTCGATGGCGTGGTCGATGCGGCCCTTCACATAGTCGAGGGCGTTCGGCCCCCATGGCCCCAGACCGGCCTCGTTGGACCCGCCGCCGGGATCGGCCACGTTGGCCGCCACCAGCCCGGCGCCGATGGGCTGGCAGACCCATTCGGGGTGCTGCTTGACGGCCGACGACGCCGGGTTGAAGAACGTGGGGCTCATCCAGAGGCCGAGCTTCATGGGGGCGATGGCCTCGCGCACCGCCGCGAACTCGGCGTCGGGGAAGCGGGGCGGGTACAGGCCCCGGGGCTCGGGGTACGCGGCGGAGTCGGGCTGCCAGTCGCCCGAGGCGGCCTGCCACCCGTCGTCCAGGATGAAGGTGGCGACCCCGAGGCGCTTGGCCTTGGCCGCCGCGGCCCGCACTTCGGCCATGTCCATGTCGTCCTTGGCCCCGGTGGAGATGCGGCCGTGGTCGGTGCCGTTGGAGTTGAAGGTGGCGTCCCGGTCGTAGGGGCCGGCCTGCCGGTCGAGGTAGGCGTGGAACTGCCAGGCCTCGTCGTCGGCATTGCGGCCGAAGCCCACGAAGGTGGGCTCGAAGGCGAACGGCGTGCCCGGCTTCACCGCCCGCACCCGGCCCGCGGGCGCCGCCGTCGGGTTCTCGGCGTGGCCGCTCTCCTCCAGCGGGCCCAGGGAGATGACGTCGCGCGTGAGGTCCACGGCCACGCTCAGACGAGTGCCGTCGAAGGCGGCGGTGGACGAGGGCAGGTCGTTGCGCTCCAACTCGATGAAGGCGGTGCGCCCGAGCGCATCGGCGGCCGACGCGTACTGGGCCGCGGCTCTGACCGACTGGCCGGTCCCGCCCGTCGTCGTCTGCCGCCACGACCCCGCGTGGGGGTCGCCCAGCGACATGGGCGGCCCTGACCAGCCCGGCTCGCGCCAGTCGGCCCCGGCCCGGAACGAGTGCAGCGAGGCTGCGGCCTGGGGCCCGACGCCGACGCTCTCGAGCCTCCCGCCCGTGATGGCCATCGGCGCCGCGCTGGTCAGCGACGTCTGGGTGCGGAAGCCCGCGATCCCTTCGTACACCTCGGCCGTCCGCTCGGCCTTGAGCGCGCCGCCGGGCGTCTCCAACTGCATGCGGACGCGCAGGCCCCGGTCGATCGACTCGACCGCGGCCGACGTGACGGTGAAGGCCGTGCTCTCCAGCGAGCCCGCGCTGAGCGACACGGCGAAGTCGGACGCGGGCACGGTCTGCGCGCCCGTGCGCTTGTCGGTGAGGGACGAGGCCAGCCCGGCCCGCGTCCACACCCGCTCGACCGCGCCGTTGCCGAGCACGACCGAGGTGGCCGACACGATGGCGTACACCGTGCCCGCCCGCGCCGGGGTCACCGACGCGGGCGCCAGCAGAGCCAGGGCGGCCAGCCCGCCGAGCAGCCGCCGAGCCCTCACCGGGGCGTGACGACGACCGTCAGCGGCTTCTCCAGGCCGCGGCCGTACTTCTCGCCCACGTTCCCAGGGTCGCCGTTGAGGATGACTCGGCGCTGGTCGCTGTCGATCTCGGTGATCGGGACGGTCTGGCCCGCGTTGTCCGAGTCGGCGATCAGCAGGATGTGCACGCCGTGGGTCCCGATGTCGCCCTGGTAGAAGTGGTCGGCGGGCAGGCTGTGGGCCGTCAGGTACGCGGCGGGGTCGCCATAGGACGGCTGCCAGCACTCACGGGCGTTGCCCGCGCTGTCGAGCACCGGGTCGGTGTTCTTGGGGTTGACGTGGGGCCCGGGGTCGGAGCCGGTGCCGTCGTCGAAGCAGGCGTCGTCCCGGTAGTAGGGCGTGGTGACCAGCGAGTAGGCCGTGCCCGCGCTGTGCTGCTTGATGGTGATGCGGTCCACGAAGGTGCCCCAGGCCCCGCCGATCTGCTCCCAGTTCAGCGTGCCCATCGGGCCGGACAGCGTGGGGTCGACCGTGTCCACGTCGTTGTTGATGCACGCGGTGCCGGTCGGGTCGCCCGAGCAGTTGTCCGGCGTGCCGCCGAGGTTCACGCCGTTGTTGACCTGCTGGTCGACGGGCGCGATCCCGGTCTTGTCGTCGGACTGGTAGCGGGCGCCGTCAGGGCCGAGGTGGACGCGGCCGTTGCCGAACACCTCGTCGTTGCGGCCGTCCACGTCCACGCCGTCGGGGACGAAGGGGTTGTAGTACTTGGTCATGCGGCCCGCGTTGAAGTCCCACTGGCTGTAGATGCCGTCGCCCGGCGGGATCACGTGGACCCGCAGGTTGTCCTGCTCGTGCATCTGCGAGCGGTAGAAGATCTCGGTGCGGATGTTGTTGGTGGACGAGTCGGCGCCCCACGCGGCCCGGATGACCCGCACCGGACCGGCCCGGAATCCCATCAGCATGGACGAGCCGCCCCAGTTGTTGACCTCCTCCTCGTAACCGCAGCACGGGGTCTCGCCGCCCGGCCGCTGCTGGAAGGCGCGGGCCTTCCACTGGTCGATGAGGTCGGGGCCGTACTGCCAGTTGGCCGGGTTGGACTCGGCTGCGTTGGCCGCCTCCTGGGTCGCGCTGGCCACATGGGTCTCGGTCATCAGCCAACGCCCGTCGTAGCGGAAGGAGAAGCGGGGCGTCTTCACCCAGCCGGTGTCCTTGGGCCGGTGCTGCTTGGTCGGGCTGGTGACGCAGGTGCTGGTGGCCGGGTCCCAGTAGGCCCCGTGGAAGGTGGCCCCGTAGCTGCCGTAGCTCGACTGCGAGTAGAGGAACGTGTCGCTGTCGCTGTCGGGCAGGTAGCGGACGTAGCCGTTCGACGCGTTGTACTGCGGGGTCGGCGCGGTCGGCCCGGTGCCCGCCTTCATCACGTAGGCGAAGCTCTGCTGCCCGCTGTTGGGGTCGGTCAGCAGCACCTGGCGGCTGTCGACCACGCCGGTGGGCAGGCCCGCGGTGGCAGGCGCCTGCGGGCCTGCGTCCGACGCCATGAACACCACCTCGTCGTTGTTGTCGAGGCCGGGCACCGGGTCGGGCGTCGAGGCCGGGCCGTTGGCCACCGCCTTGCACGGGTCGGTCGGGTCCTGGGCCGTCCAGTTGAAGCGGTCCTGGTCGTAGACGTAGGTGACGTTGTGGTCGGTCTCGCTGTAGAAGGCGAAGCCCGAGTTGTTGTTGGAGAGGTAGCGCGTGGCCAGCTCGTCCACCTGGAACGGGATCTGCGTCCAGCCGTTGACGGTGTCCCAGCGGTAGCCCAGCAGCTTGTCGACCGGCGTGCCCTCGCCCAGCTTGTTCTGGGTGCCGACCTCGGGCTTCTCGTACTGGTTGTGGCTGCACTTGTCGGCGCCGAAGGGGGCGCCGTTGCTGCCCGCCAGGCACTGGGCCCCTTCGGTGGCGGGCGCCTTGGCCGTGACCTCGTCGGGGGCCGACCAGCCCGGGAAGCTGGCGCCGGTCAACACCACCGCCTCGGTCTCGCGCCCGGGCGCCACGGGGTCGAACGGCTTCGGCGTCTGGCCGATGGCGGGGACGATGCCGGCGGCCAGGAGGCCGGTGACGGCAAGGGCGATGGATCTCGGGCGGCGGGTCAATGGACGTGCTCCTGAAGTAGGTCGAGCGGGATGTCGAGGGGCGAGCCGTAGGACACGGCGGCCCCGGTGGTGGGGGTCTGTCGGACCGCGGTGGGCGCCGACTCCAGTGCGTCGGCGTACACCGGGCTGGTCATGGCGGCCATGGCGTAGCCGGGATCGGCGTAGAGCTCGGCCCGCAGCCAGCCGCCCTCGGGCAGCACCACGGTGAAGGTCTTGGCCGCGATGGGCGAGACGACGGGCACGTCGCCCACGACCATGCCGCTGGAGATGAGGCGCAAGCGGTGGCCGGTGCCGCCCTCCACCCGGATGGCCACGGCCGTCCGGCCGAGGGGCCGCACCGTGCCGCCGGGGATGACCGGCGTGGCGCGCCCGCCCGCCCAGTCCTCCGACGCGTGCATGAACAGGCGGGCCCCGCCGAAGGCGGGCGGCTGGGCGCTGACGAAGGTGCGGCCTGCCTTGACCGCCTCGACCACGGCCGCGGCCGAGCGGTCTGCCGCGTAGACCCACGTGGTGGGCTGGCCCACGCCCTGCACCGCGGTGGTGGAGCGCCAGTGGTTGTCGCTGCCGCCGGTGATGCCCTTGCGCTTGGCCGTCGGGCCGCCCAGGAAGTTGTTCTCCCAGAACTGCATGGAGAGGTGGTTGTTGGCCTCCACGAAGCGGGTCGTGTTGGTGCGGCTCTGCCATGCCGTGTTCCAGACCTCCACCGCGTCGAACGCCTCCGACGCGGCGAGGTCGCCCCGCCACACCGGGGCCGACGGGTGGTTGACCACCACTGCGCCGCCCAGGCGGTGGACCGTTTCGGCGAACTCCCGCAGCGCGTCCGGCCCGTCGAACCCCTTGGCGTGGTCGTCGCTGTTGGCCGCGTAGGCGAACAGGTCCCGCAGGCTCTGGCCGTCGGGGAGGAAGACGCCCGCGTGGCCCGACGACAGGCTGTGCTCGTAGCCGGGCACGAGGACCAGGCTGTTCGACGTGTAGCCGGGGTCGTCGAGGATGCGGATGCGGTTGTGGTCGGTGAGGGCGACGAAGTGCAGGCCCCGCAGCTCGGCGTTGCGGATCTGCTCGGCCGGGGTCCAGCCGAGGGTGTAATAGTCCTGCGGGTCCGTGGTGTTGTCGTCCGTGGTGGTGCCGTCCCACACGTCGTGGCTCCACGTGGTGTGGACGTGGAAGTCGCCCGCCAGCCACTCGCCCGCGCCGGGCAGGCCGCCGTCGAGGCCGGTCCCGAGGGCGGCCGACCGCAGCCCCGGCACGGCTGCCACCGCGCCGACTCCAGCGGTCAGTTGCAGGAATCGGCGGCGGGAGACGGCGGACATGGGCGGGTGGCTTCTCTGGCTTCTCTGGCTTCGTGCGCTAGTTGAGCTGCGAGCCGAGGGCCAGGCCCGCTTCGAGGACGTGGTCGCCGAAGCAGCGGTCGAGCATGAACTCCTCCTCGTACTCGACCGGGGCGGGGGTGTTGTCGGTGACGCCGCCCGCCGGGTCGACCTCGAAGCTCTGGATGATGTAGCCGAGCGAGTCCTGGGTCTGGCCGAAGACCATGACCTGGCCGCCCGCCTGGGCTTGGCCTCGGCCCGTCTTCGACTTGAGGACCTCGGTGATGGTGCCGAAGACCTCGCCCGGCGTGGTGATGACCCGCAGGTCGCCGATGCGGTAGCCGCTCATCGAGGTCTTGACCTGGAAGGCGCCCGCGCTGGCGCAGGGCCGGGCGGGGGCCGACTTGCCGCCCGCGTAGGCGCCCGGCCCGGCGGCCGCCTCGCTGCCCGGGGCGGGGTTGAAGTCCCGGTCGAGCAGGCCCGCGAAGGCCAGGCCGTTCTCACCGACGTTGGTGATGGGATGGCTCACGTCCGCGCCCACGGCCTGGACGTCGCTGGTGGGCAGGCGGTGGCCGCCCCGCTCGATGTCGGCCTCCACGAAGGAGGCGAAGTCGCGGCCGTGCTGAAGGACGTTGTCGTAGTCGTCGCCGCTGTTGCCGTTGCCGTTGAGGTCGCTGCTGGCGTTGCGGATGCGGCCGGGCGACACGTTGCCCAGGCCGCCCTCGAACAACAGGCCCACGCCGCCAAGCTGCTCGGTGAGGGCCTTGTCGACCGCGCCCGGCCAGTCGGCGTGCATCAGGGGCTGGGAGCCCAGGTCGGTGGGGTGGCCCGCGAAGTTGACCAGGGTGGCGATGGCGTCGCGGTCGTGGCCGTTGTCGTCGTTGTCCGGGAGAACGGGCCGGGCCTGGAGCCAGACGAGCCCGTAGTCGGGGGCCGAGTAGTACGTGTCCCGGCGCTCGTTGTTGTAGGCCCGGGCGTCGGTCTGGCCAGTGCGGATGGTGGCCACCTGCACCTTGGCGACCGCGTTGTAGGCGCTGGCGATCAGGGTGTCGCGGATCTGGGCCCGGTACCAGTCGGGCAGGCCGCCCCAGGCGCCGTAGCCGTCGGCCCCGCCATGGGTGTGGGTGGCGCCGACCGCGATGTTGTTGGTGGACAGGCCGAGGCCCTCGGCCACGGTCTTGCGGATGTCGAGCATGCCGCAGCCCGGCGTGCACAGGTCGCTGCGGTACTTGGCGAAGAAGCCGACCATGTCGACGATCTGCCAGATGACGGTGTCGGTGCCGTTGGAGATGGCGATGCTGCGCACGGCCACGTTGGCCGAGCCCGGGTCGATGCCGGTGGCCGGACGGGCCGGGCCGATGCCGTAGCCGCCCAGGTAGACGCAGTTCTGCGACTTGGGCCAGCCGGGAGGGGCCTTGCCCTCGGACAGGCGGGTGAGGATGCCCTGGAGGTCGTCGCCGCCGCCGCTGCCGTAGACCGAACAGCCCTGGGTCTGCCACTTGTCGGCCCGGGGCACGATGCTCGACTCGTCGGCGCCCACGTAGAACAAGCCGTTGCTCAAGGGGTTGGCCTTGAGGGCGTCGAGGCTGGGCGGCGTCAGCGGGTCCCGCGTGGCGGCGGTGGCGTTGGCCTTGGTGGCGGCCGCGGCGGTGAAGGCGGCGGCGGGGGCCTTGGGCCGGGCCCCGGCTGCGTCGGTCGTGGCGGTCTTGGTGATCGGGGACAAGCCGACCCCGGCCCAGGCCGCACCGACGACGAGGCTTCCACCCAGGAAGCCGGCCGCGGCGCGACGGGCCCAACGGTTCGCGTATCGCATGAACAGGAGTTCGCACGGGTCTTGCACGTTTCCTACTGGGCCGGTGCCGAATTGTTCGGTGCGGTGTTGTGACCCCTCCCAACTGGCTGCCCGGCCCGCCATTGACATGTGACTGAACGGTCACGTATTGTCAGCGGCGTGGACGAGGTGTTCAAGGCCCTGGCCGACCCGACGAGGAGGAGCCTGCTCGACGAGCTCTTCCGCCAGGACGGCCAGACCCTGACCTCGCTGGAAGGGCGGCTGCCGATGACCCGGTTCGGCGTCATGAAGCACCTCAAGCTGCTCGAGGAGGCGGGCCTGGTGGCGACCAGGCGGCGGGGTCGGGAGAAGCTCCATTTCCTCAACCCGGTCCCCATCCGGCTCGTCCACGACCGTTGGGTCAGCAAGTACGCCGAGCCGTGGGCCGCCGGGCTCAGCGGCCTCAAGGAAAGGCTGGAGAGCACCATGGAGAAGGTCTTCGAGATCTACATCCGCACCACCCCGGAGCGCCTGTGGGAGGCGATCACCGACCCCGAGACCAGAGGCAAGTACAACTTCGGCGTCCGGTCCGGGTCCGACTGGACCCCCGGCTCGCGCATCGAGATGCACCACCCCAACGCCCCGGTCATGCTGGGCGAGGGCGAGAACCTCGAGGTCGACCCGCCTCGCAGGCTGGTCCACACCATGCGGGCGCTGTGGAGCGACGACGTCAAGGACGAGGGCTTCTCCCGGGTCACGTGGGAGATCGAGCCGGTGGAGGACTCCTGCCGGCTGACCATCACCCACGACCAGCTCCGCGAGGGCGCCAACGACGAGCTCTACGGCGGCTGGCCCATGATCCTGTCGGGCCTGAAGACGTGGCTGGAGACGGGCGAGCTGCTCACCACCCCCGGCTCGCTGATGTACCGCTGACACTGGGAGCGGGAGCGGTAGCGGCTGCCGTCTCGCGCCGTCTGGAGGACATACCGCGCCGTTTCCGCGCGCTATGTCCTCCAGAGCGGGAGGAGGCCTTGTCGGCCCCCTCCCTCCCCTTCAGTCCCGGGCGGGCATGGACTCGTTGGGGGCCACGATCTTGAACACCGCGCCGGCCGGGTCGGCGGCCGTGGCCAGCCTGCCGTACGGCGTGTCCTCGGCGGCCAGCACCACCGAGCCGCCCAGCTCGGCCACCTGGGCCAGCGCGGCGTCGGCGTCGTCGACCCCGAAGTACACCGACCAGTGGGCGGGCACGCCTTCGGGCAGGAAGCCGGCCGCGTCCATGATCCCGGCCAGCCAGGCCTCGCCGTCCTTCAGCGTGGTGTAGCGGAACTCCGGCGTGTCGCTCACCACGTCGGTCTCCCAGCGGAACACGTCTCGATAAAAGGCCACGGCCCGGTCGTAGTCCCTGGTGTGCAGCTCGAACCAGCTTGGGGTTCCGGCCTCGCCGAACACGCCGAACCCCTTGTGGAGGCCGGGCTGCCACATGCCGATGGCCGCGCCGCCGTTGTCGGCCAGCACCGCCATGGACCCGAGGTCGCCCACCGCCATGGGCTCGACGAAGACCTGCCCGCCGTTGGCCCCGGCCGCCTCGGCCGTCTTGGCGGCGTCGTCGGTGGCCAGGTACACGGACCACACGCTGGCCCCGGCGCCCTCCTCGGCGGCCATGCAGCCCGCCACCCGCACGCCGTCCTTGGTGAAGTTGAAGTACCCGCCGAACTCCTCGTTCGGCTCCTCGGCCGCCCAGCCGAACAGCCGGGTGTAGAAGTCCCGGCTGCGCTGGGTGTCGGAGGTCATGAGGTCGACCCAGCAGGGCGCCCCGACCGGTGCGGCGTCTCGTCTCGGCATTGTCGGCTCCTTCGTCGGTCCACGAACGTTGTCACCGATACGACGCCGCCGCGGCCCGTAACTCATCGGCCCCGACTCATCGGCCCGTCAAAGCGAACACCTGTTCCCCGCAGGGTCCCCCGCCCCAGAGGCAGCCCCGGATACCGTGACGAGGGGCCATTGATGAGCACTCGGCGCAAGACCGCGACTTCGAACTTCGGCGTGAGCAGGCGTGAGGCCCACGACGCCAGCGCCTTCTACGCGCGCTTCGCCCCGCCCGTGCTGTCCGACGACGAGGCCGTCGCCCCTCCCCCGGCCCTGCCCGCCAAGAGCCACGGCTGCATCGAGGGCGACGCCCGCCGCATGCAGCACCTGCCCGACGACTCGGTCGCCCTGGTCGTCACCTCACCCCCTTACTTCGCGGGCAAGCAGTACGAGGAGGAGCTCGAGCGCGAGGGCGTGCCCGCCTCCTACCTCGAATACCTCGACCTGCTGCGCGACGTGTTCGCCGAGTGCGTGCGGGTGCTGGAGCCGGGCGGGCGCATCGCCGTGAACGTGGCCAACCTGGGCCGCAAGCCCTACCGCAGCCTGTCGGCCGACGTCATCCGCATCCTCCAGGACGACCTGGGCCTGCTGCTGCGGGGCGAGGTCGTGTGGCGCAAGGGCGAGGGGGCCAGCGGCAACTGCGCCTGGGGCTCGTTCCGCAAGGCGGGCAACCCTGTTTTGCGCGACATCACCGAGCGGGTGGTCATCGCCTCCAAGGGCCGGTTCGACCGGGCCGTCCCCCAGGCCACGCGGGCCAAGGCGGGCCTGCCGTCGGAGAACACGGTGTCGAGCGACGAGTTCATGGCCGCCACCCTCGACGTGTGGGAGCTGCCCACCGAGAGCGCCAAGCGGGTGGGCCACCCCGCCCCCTTCCCGGTCGAGCTGCCCGAGCGCCTCATCCGGCTCTACACCTACAAAGACGACCTCGTCCTCGACCCCTTCCTCGGCTCCGGCTCCACACTCGTGGCCGCGGCCCGCACGGGCCGGCGGGGCGTCGGCTACGACCTGGACAAGGCCTACGTCCGCATCGCCCGCCAGCGGGTGGCGGCCGAGGCCAAGAGCCCGGCATCGGCAGCGGACGAGGTGCCCGACAAGCCCGCGCACGCCCTGGCCGAGGAGCTGGTCGCCGCCGCGGGCTTCACCGTGGTCAAGCGCAACGCCCGCCTGCGCGGCCTCGGGCTCACCGTCGCCCTGCTGGCCAAGGACGACGCAGGGCGAGAGTGGTGCTTCGACGTCACCGGCGCCTTCACCGTCCCCCGCAACGGCCTGGCCAAGACCCAGGCGGTGTGGGCCGCGTTGGGCCGGGCCCACGTGCTGGCGGCCAACGGCATCGGGCCCTTCGTCCTGCTCACCTCGCACCTGCCCAAGCCCCGCACCGAGGGCGACCTGGCTCTGCGGGCCGCGGGCCCCAACGCCTTCTTCGACGCCATGGAGCTGCGGTCCGACACCGCCCGTGAGCGGCTGGAGAAATACGCCCTCGGCGGGCACCAGGCCACCCCTGTCGTGGGGTTCTGGACGGACGCCGACCTCCAGCGCCGCTAGCGCGGGGCGCCCATGGCCGGACTCCGCACCGTCGTCACCGAGTTGGCCACCGGGCTGGGCATGCTCGGGCTGCCGACGCTCGACGAGGCCCTCGCCGCCCGACCGGCGGCCATGGTCTCGATGTCGCCCGCCGAGTGGGACCGGCTGGCCGGGCTCCACGAGGGGGGCGCCTTCGCGGCCGACTTCGCCGCCGCCTGGGACAACGGCCGCGCCTTCCTCGAAGCACGCGACGGGCTGCGGGGCCGCCGCCCGCTCACCGTCGAGTGGAAGGGCTCGCACAAGGCGCCGGGCGACGAGGCCGCGCCCGTCGACCTGCGGATCGACCACGTCTACCTCGTCAGCGGCAAGTACGAGTCCGACATCCTCCACAACGCGGCCCCGGCCCGGCTGTTCGACAAGCTGCTCACCAACTCGCCGGGCGGCCGGGGCGGCAACTGGTTCGCGGCGGTGGCGCCCGACGAGCACCAGGCCCTGTACCAAACCGTGCGCACGCCCGGCCTCCCCGCCCTGGTCGACGACCTCACCGCGGCCGAGCAGCGCCGGCTCGGCACCGAGCTGCGGGCCTGGCCAACGGTTGCGGCCCAGGAGGCGTACCGCGCCCTCGTCGCCGCCGTCGCGGCCGAGTCGGCTGCCCGCTGGCGGGAGGGGCTCAAGCAGGTGCGGTCGCAGCAGGAGCTGATGCTGTGGCGGCTGCTGCGCATCGGCTCAGCGCCGTACTTCGTGCTCGGGACCCGCAAGGCCGCGGGCCTGCGCATCCGGGTGGCCACGCCGTGGGACTGGCGCCAGCGGTACGCGCTGCGCTCGTTCGAGGTGGCGGCCCAGCCCGGCGGCCAGCCCCGGGTGGGGTGGCGGGCGGTGGTGCGGGACCGTCACTCGGGCGACGATGCCGAGGTGCGGGGCCACGTCGAGGTGCGTTGGGCCCACGGCCGGTTCTCGACGGCCGAGGCCAAGGTCTACCTCGACACGCCCCACAACGACGTCCCCGGCTACTTCCCCCTCCTCTGACCCCCGCCTCCCCGACAAACGACCGACTGGAGGACATGCCGCGTGCTTTCGGCGCGGCCCGTCCTCCAGACGGCGAGGGACCAGGCGTCAGTGGCAGGTGCCGGTGCCGGAGTCGGCGAAGGCGCCCCCCGCGGCCGACAGGAAGCGCCAGTCGTACGACCCGGCCCGCAGGGTCAGGCCGAGCACGCCGAGCGGCCCCGACTCGCGCACCTCGCTCCCCGGCGCCACGTTGGGGCCGAACCCGTAGCGGCTGGCCCCGCCCGTCCCCACCACGAACGAGCGGATGCCGTCGATCAGGCCGAACCGCTCGTAGTCGTGGTCGTGTCCGCTCAGCACCACGTCGACCCGGCCCGCCACCGCCGCCTTCCAGAGCGGGTCCACCACGGTCGACGAGCCGTGCGGCCCCGAACTCCACCGGGGGTGGTGCCAGTAGGCGAGGGAGCACGCCGCGCCCGCATGGGCGGCCAGGTCGGCGGCCAGCCACCGCCCCTGCTCGGACTCAGGCCCGCACCCCACGATGCCGCAGTTCGAGTTCAGCGCCACGACGTGCCACGACCCGACCTCGTAGCTGTACCAGCCCTTCCCGGCGGGCCCGGCCGCCGCGCCCCAGTAGCCGAAGTACCCGTCGGCCTGGCCCGTCCCGTAGTCGTGGTTGCCCGGCGCCGGATGGGTGCGGTCCTTGAACCGGCCCCACGTCGGGTCGTAGCAGTCCCGGAACTCGGCCGCCGTCCCCTGCGTGTAGACGAGGTCGCCCACCGCGGCCACCGCCGCGCCGGGGTGGGCGGCCACCACGTCGGCCGTGGCCTCGTCGCCCTGGAGCCCGCACACGGCGATGTCGCCCGCGGCCAGCAGCTCGGCGGGCGGCGCCACGGGCGCCGGCGCAGCGGGCACCGTCACCGGAGGCGCCGTCACCGGAGGCACCGTGGTGGACGGCAGGACCGAGGCCCCGCCGTCCCGGCACGCGGCCCCGCCCAGACAGGCCAACAGCAACACCACGGGCACGGCCGGCCGGCGCATGCCCACTGTTCTACCCGGCCGCTACCGGCAGGGCTGGCTCCGAAGCGTGCAGGGGGGCAGCGGCGTGGGCGCCGACACCCCGGCGATCAGCGGCAGGGCCAGCGTCGACAGCGTGACGCCGCCGGTGTGGATGGTGTTCTGGGCGGGCCCCGGCAGGGCGGCGAAGCCCCACAGGTCGGGGCGCACGTGGGGCGCGGCCACCGTCAGCCGCAGGCGCGACCCGGCCCGGAACACGTGCCCGAACGGGAACACCTCGATGCGGACCGGCGTGGCCTGGCCCGGCACCAGCGGCTGCACGTCCGTCACCACATGGGTCTGGTACGGCCGCAGCGGGGTCGACAGCGCCGGGTCCAGCTTCCGGTGCGAGGCCCGGAGCCAGCCCTGCTGCACGAACATCTCCTTGCCGTCGGGCCGGATCTCCGACAGCGTCAGCTCGAAGTCGGTGTCGGGGGCGCTGGAGCTGATCCACAAATCGGCGCTGGCCGGGCCGAACAGCATCTTGTCCTCGGTCAGCAGCGGCGTGGTGAACGAGGCCGACGTGCCCGGCGCGGGCTTGTCGGACCACGAGGCGGGCGGCTCGCCCCGCAGGTTGAAGCCGCCCCGCTCCTGCGAGCCGACGCCCGGCATGTAGGTGTAGGGCACGCCGCCGGCCAGCGTGGGCGCGGCCTCGGTCATCGACCCGTCCGCCGCCAGCGCCAGCCGCCACACCTGCTGGTTGCTGGGCGGCCACGAGTCGAGCGACTGCCGGAAGGCGGCCTTGCGCCCGCCGTTGGCCCCGTTCTCGAAGTTGACCGCGACCCGGTCCTCGGCCACGTAGCGGGCCAGGGCGTCGTCGAACGACAGCCCCGCGTACTGCGTGTCGGCCGCAGGCACCTCCTGCTTCAGGTGGTACGACAGGAACCGCAGGATCTGGGGGAAGACCTCTTCGCCGTAGTACTCGCCGTGGTCGCCGTTGGCCGCGGCCAGCCGCCAGGCCAGTCCGGGCCGCAGCCGCTCGATCAGCTCGATGGCCCGGCTCCCGACCTGCTCGTCCTGGAAGGCCTCGACCAGCATGGTCGGCACGTCGATCTGGTCGGCGAAGTACCAGGGCGAGCGCTCGTGGTACAGGGCGCCGTCGAAGTTGTTCTGGGGCTGGACGGCCCGCACGAACGGGTTGAAGGCCGGGTTGGGCGCGTGGTCGGCCTGGTTGCGCATGCACTGCTGGTCGTTGCGCTGGGCGTCGTGGGTGGGGATGAACGCCCCTTGGTCGAACACCCGCCCGGCCGACCAGCCCCCTGCGAAGGTGGCGTTGAGGATGCCGCCCGGATAGGGCACGTCCCGGTACAGGTCGCCGAACACGTGGCCGGGCACGATGGCCTTCAGGGCCGACGGGCGCTGGGCGGCCACGAAGAGCTGGGTGATGCCGGGGTACGACTTGCCGACCATGCCGACCCGCCCGTTCGACCACGTCTGGGCGCCCAGCCACTCGATGGCCTCGGCCCCGTCACGCGACTCCAGCGGCTCGAAGTAGTCGA
>DASYMT010000501.1:0-3948 GCA_036008925.1 Acidimicrobiales bacterium
CGGTGGGGTCGCTGACCGCCACGCCGATGCGGCGGCTGCCCAGATCCAGGCCGACGACCCGGCTCACGATCCGAGCTGGGCGCGAACGGCGGCCACCGCCTCGTCGATCTTGGAGGGGTCCTTGCCGCCCGCGGTGGTGACGTCGCCCTTGCCGCCGCCGCCCCCGCCCGTGACCCGGCCCGCCTCGCCCGACAGCCTGCCCGCCTCGAGCCCGCTGTCCTTGGTCACCGCGGCCACCACGGCCACCCGCTCGCCGTCGGGCGAGCCGATGAGCACGACGGCTTTGAGGCCCTCGTCCCGGGCGGCCACGGCCAGGTCCTTGAGCTGCTCGGCCGGGAGCCCGTCGCGCCGGGCCACCACGATGCCGCCCTCGGCCTCGGCGGCCAGGTCCTTGGCCTCGGAACCGGCCATCTGGGCCCGCAGCGTCTTCAACTCGTCCTCCAGCGCCTTCTGCCGGGCCAGGGCCCGCTCGATGGCGTCGGGCAGCTCCTCCGGCTTGGTGCGCAGCATCTCGGCCGACCGCTCCAGCAACTGCTCCTCGTGGCGCACGTGCTCCAGCGTGCCCGCCCCGGTGAGGGCGAAGATGCGGCGCATGTTGGCCCCGATCGAGCCCTCGCTGGTGACCTTGACCGGCCCGATCATGCCGAGGGCGCCCACGTGGGTGCCGCCGCACAGCTCCATGGAGCGGTCGCCCGCCTCCACGATTCGGACGAACTCGCCGTACTTGTCGCCGAAGAAGGCGATGGCCCCGAGCTGCTCGGCGTGGCCCTTGCTGGTCTCGTAGGCCCGCACCGGCTCGTTGTTCAGCACGCGCTCGTTGACCAGCGCCTCGATGCGCTCCATCTCCTCGTCGCTCACCGGCGAGTGGTGGCTGAAGTCGAAGCGGAGGTAGTCGGGGGCGACCAGCGAGCCCTGCTGCTTCACGTGGCCGCCCAGCACCTCGCGCAGGGCCCAGTGCAGCAGGTGGGTGCCGGTGTGGTTGCGGCGGATGGCGTCGCGGCGCTCGCGGTCGATCGTCGCGGTGGCCTCTTGGCCCGGCACGATCTCGCCCTCCACCACTTGGGCCGTGTGCTTGTGGAGGCCCGACACCGGCGCGGTGGTGTCGAGCACCCGCACCTCGCCCGTCTCGGTCTTGATCGTCCCGATGTCGCCCACCTGCCCGCCGCCCTCGGCGTAGAACGGCGTGCGGTCGAGGTACACGTCCACCGCGCCGTCGTCCCCGTTAGGCACCACGGCCAGCACCCGGCCCGTCGACTGGTACTCGCTGTAGCCCGTGAACTCGGTGGTGCCGAACTGCTCGACCAGGTCGCGGTAGACGCCGGTGTCGGTGTGCTCGTCGCCCTTGGCCGCCTCCCGGGCCCGGCTGCGCTGGTCCGCCATGGCCTGCTCGAAGCCGGCCTCGTCGACCGCCGCGCCCCGCTCGGTGGCGATCTCGCGGGTGAGCTCGACGGGGAAGCCGAAGGTGTCGTGCAGTTGGAAGGCCACCTGGCCGGACACGCTGGTGGGCGAGCGCTCCAGCTCCTCGTCCAGGCGGGCCATGCCCGAGCGCAGGGTGCGCCGGAAGCGGTCCTCCTCCCGCTCGACCACGCCCTTCACGAAGTCGGCGTTGCGGACCAGGTCGGGGTAGGCCTGGCCCATGACCTCGACGGTGGCATCGACCAGGGCGGGCGTGACGTTCTTCTCGACCCCGAGGGTGAAGGCCTGGCGCACGGCCCGTCGGATGATGCGGCGCAGGACGTAGCCCCGCTCCTCGTTGGAGGGGAAGACGCCGTCGTTGACCAAGAAGCTGATGCTGCGGGCGTGGTCGGCCAGGATGCGCAGGGCCACGTCGGTGGGCTCGTCCCGGCCGTAGGGGGCGCCGGTGACCCGCTCGGCCGCCTCGACGATGGGCTTGAGCACGTCGGTCTCGAAGATGGAGTCGAGGTCGTTGAGCAGGATCAGGTTGCGCTCGAAGCCCGCGCCGGTGTCGATGATCTTGCGGGGCAGCTCGGGCATGGAGCCGTCGGGCTGGCGGTCGAACTGCATGAACACGAGGTTCCAGTACTCGAGGTAGCGCTCTTCGCTGCCATGGGCGGGGCCGCCCGCCTCGCCGTACGCCGGGCCCTTGTCGTAGTAGAGCTCGGAGCACGGGCCGCAGGGGCCGGTGTCGCCCATCTCCCAGAAGTTGTCCTCGCCCATGCGCTGGATGCGCTCGGCCGGGAGCCCGACCACGTCCCGCCAGATCTGGAAGGCCTCGTCGTCGTCGAGGAAGATCGTGGCCCAGATGCGGTCGCCGTCGTAGCCGAAGACCTCGGTCGACAGCTCCCAGGCCAGGGGGATGGCCTGCTCTTTGAAGTAGTCGCCGAAGCTGAAGTTGCCCAGCATCTCGAAGAACGTGGCGTGGTGCGGGCTGCGGCCGATGTTCTCGATGTCGTCGTGCTTGCCCTTGATGCGCACGCACTTCTGCACGCTGGTGGCCCGCGCGTGCGGCGGATGCTCCTCGCCCAGGATGTAGGGGAGGAACTGGTTCATGCCCGCATTGGTGAACATGGGGGCCCGGGAGTGGTGCGGGATGAGGCCCGCCGAGGGCACCGGGGTGTGGCCGCGCTCGACGAAGAACTCGGTCCAGGCGCGGCGGAGGCTGTTCCCGTCCATCTTGGGCATGCGGAGCGACAGCCTACCGGCGGGGCGCGATGTCCTCTCGCAGTTGGGCCTCGCGTTCGCGCATGGCCTCGCGGCCCTCGGCGGCCGCGGCCCGGATGTCGGTGCCGAGCGATTTGAGGGCCGCAGCCAGGTCGCCGCTGACCCGCTCGGGCGAGTACCGGTTGACCGTCTCGCGCACGAAGCGCATGAGCCAGAAGCTGACGCCGAACCCGAAGCTGGCGCCGATCACCAGCCAGAAGATGCGCTTGAACATCGCTGTCGTCCTTGGGCCTAGCGCCGGCGCAGTCGTCGAAGGGCGCTGCCGGTGCCCGCGCCGAAGGCCATGACCTTGATGACCGGGTTGCTGAGGGCCAGGTAGGCCAGGCGACTGGCCGAGTCGACCGTCTGGCTCACGCTCTCGGCCGTGGTCAGCAGGCCGTCGACCCGGACCAGCTCGGTGTTGGCCTGGTCGACGGTCTGGCGCCACTGGCCCGCCAGGGGCACGACCTCGGCCCGCAGCTCCTCGACTGTCTCAGTCAGCTTGCGCAGCGTGCGCAGGAGGCCGGCGAAGGCGATGAAGAAGCCGATGACGACAAGCGTGCCCACCACCGAGCCGATGACGGCGGCGATCTCCCCAGCACTCACCGGCTGCCCTCCTCACGCATCGCCGGGAGCATAGTGAGGCCACGCCCCCCGCCCGTCGACCCCCTCGTGCGCCCGCCCGCGGGCCGCGCCCGGCCCTGTGGCCAACGTTGAAGCAAAATCCGACCAGAAACGGCCGGATTGCGATCTCACGTTTCGGCGGGGGGCGGGGGGGCGCGGCGGGTGCGCCAGGACTCGCCCGCCGGGCCCTCGGCGCCGTGGGGGCCGGGCTCGTAGTACACCCGGTCGGCCAGCTCGTCCGGCAGGTACGACTGCTCCACCCACCCGCGCGGGTCGTCGTGCGGGTACCGGTACCCCTTCCCGTGCCCAATCCGCTTGGCCGAGCGGTAGTGGGCGTCGCGCAGGTGGGCGGGCACCGCGCCCGCAGGCCGGTCCTTCACGTCGGCCTGTGCCCGCCACAGCCCCACCACGGCCCGGTTCGACTTGGGCGCGGTGGCCAGATAGACGACACAGTGGGCCAGGTTGAGCTGGGCCTCGGGCAGGCCGACGAACTCCACGGCGTGCGCCGCGGCGTTGGCCACGAGCAGCGACATGGGGTCGGCCATGCCGACGTCCTCGGAGGCGAGGATCACCAGCCGGCGGGCGATGAACCGGGCGTCCTCCCCCGCGGCCAGCATCCGGGCCAGCCAGTACAGGCCGGCGTCGGGGTCGCTCCCCCGGATC
>DASYMT010000502.1:0-2068 GCA_036008925.1 Acidimicrobiales bacterium
CCGAACGCTTCAGCCCATTCTTCGAGGCCGACATCATGACCGCCGCGACGGATGACCGCCGCCAGGCCACGGACGCAGGTGTCCCGCAATGAGACCGGCCGAGGCGCTTGCATCGCCTGCGCCACTGCTTCGGTCGGGCACGACGCGGTTGCGGTCGCCTTGGGGCCAGGTGGCCTCGGCGTCTCCCTCTACTGGATCCCGCTGGGCGCCCGTGGGCACGTCGCGGGTCTCAGCGGATGGATCTTCGAACTGTTGTGGAGGCGGCGACCGGAATCGAACCGGTGTACAGGGCTTTGCAGGCCCTTGCCTAAACCACTCGGCCACGCCGCCAGGCGGGCCACTCTACCGATGGGTCGTTGCCGACCCGCGGGCTAACCGCCGCCCAGGCCCCTGCCGAGGCCGCCGAGCAGCGGCAGGGTCGTGGGCGGCAGGGTGATCGACGTCGTGGTGGTGGGCCGTCCGCTGGGGACCGTCGTCACCGCCGCGGCGGGGATGGTGGGCCCCGGGACGGCGGCGGGCGCGACGGCCCGGGTGCGGGGAGCAATGGCGGTGGTGGTGGTGCCAGGCGCCAGCGTCGTGGTGGTGGTCGAGGGGGCGTCGACGAGCACCGCATCGGTGCGCACCGACGAGGGGTCGCGGGAGGTGAACGGCAGGGCCAGGCCCGAAGCCGTGAAGACGGCCGCGGCCATGAGTCCCACGCCGAGCAGCCCGAACACGAGCGCGAGGACGTGCTTGCGGGCCGGCAGCCGAGACGGGAGCGGCAAAAGGCTCATCTCCGGCAAAGGTAGGGAACTCGGGCGCTGGAGGCCATCCTCAGAAGGGGCTAATTCGCCGTAGTCACTTCTGACTAGTCAGGCCCTGACCTGCGGAAATGTGCGCCGAAGGACCGCCCGGGGCAACCGGCGAGCAGCTCGCCGGGCGGTCTTCGGCGCCCCCCCGAAGCCGGAATCCCACCCCCCGGGAGCCCGACTCGTGGGCGCATCGTGGCAGGCGGGCCATGAGAGGACGATGAGGAGCTCGGCCGCGGGCGGCAAAGGGCCGATCGACCTATCCAGCACCCTCAGTGGCCGACCGATCGTTGAAGCACAAGTCACCGATCAACCTGTAAGGGGTGTGCGACATGGACATGATCACTTCCTGGAACACGTTTGCGACATACGTGCGTGCCCGGTTCGCCCGGGACGAGCGGGGCGCCAGCCTCGTCGAGTACGCACTGCTGGTCGCCCTCATCGCCGTGGTGTGCATCCTCGCCATCACGTTCGTGGGCAGCCGCGCCAACAGCAAGTTCTCCGAAGTCGGCTCCCGACTCGGCTAGGCGCAGCACACACCCCTGACAGCCAACAGGGTCCGGCAACGACGCCGGACCCTGTTGCGCGTCGGGGGTATCGGCGCGTCAGCGCTGCGGTTCCCCCGACCTGTGGCGGGGTATGGCACGCCCATGGACTTTGCCGTCGACCAGCGGGTCGAGAACGGGGGCGTCGTCCTCGACGTCCAGGGCGACATCGACGTGGCGACGGCCTCCCAGCTCTGGCGGGAGATCGAGCCGCAGCTCGACACGACCCGTCACGTGGTCGTCGACCTCTCCAAGGTCAGCTTCATCGACTCGACGGGCATCGGCACCCTCGTGCGGGCCGTCAACGCCCTGCGGGACCGTGGCCAGCGCCTCACCGTCCGAGGCCCCAGCCCCATGACCAGGACCGTCTTCGAGACGGTCGGGCTGACCCGTCTCGTCGACGTCGAGCCGTAGGCGACGTCAGCCGGAGAACAGTCGCAACAGCGCGATCAAAACGACGGTCGCGACGGCCGACACGAGCAGCGAGCCCAGGCACCCGAGCCGGTTGGAGAAGAACACGAACACGGCTCTGCCCTACCCTGGGCGTGCGCGGGTTTGAACCCGACAACCACGGGTAGAACCGGGCCGCGATCCCAACACCGGGAGATGAGCCATGCTCACGGACTGGTCGGCTGACACGGACTCCGCCGAGGAGCGCGCCGCCCTCGAGCTTGCGCTGCGCGTGACCGAGGACGCGGACGGGCCGGTGGTCGGCGTGGACGGTGGCCTGGTGTC
>DASYMT010000503.1:0-6799 GCA_036008925.1 Acidimicrobiales bacterium
CGGCTCCTTGCACACCTGGGCGCACATGGCGTTGGGCGGGCAGGGGGCACAGGCCGTCACGGCCGAGCCGCTGCCGCTCGACGCAACGCCGCCGCTCGGGTCAACGCTCCCGCTCGGGGCCACGCTGCCGCTGCTCACCGCCGTGCCGGGGTCGGCGCCGTAGTTCCACTGGCCGGTGGCCGCGTCGACCCGGAGGAAGTGCATGCCGTCGGCCACGGTCCAGGCGCCGTCTTCGTGCTTGGGCGGGGCGGGCAGGCCCAGGGCCCGGGCCAGGGGCGCCACCTCGGCCTCGTCGACCGGGGGCAGGCGGAAGGCGGCCGCGTGGCCCCCGAGGTCGGGCATGGCCCCGACGATGCGGTACTCGATGCCCCCGCCCGCCGGATACGAGGCGATGGCCCGGTCAGCCGCCATCCCCGCCGTGGCCCGGGCCTCGCCCGCGCTCGCGGCGAATGGCAGGCGCGGCAGATCCCGGCCCGAACCGGGGCCTCCGGTTTTTCCAGCGAGTGCGGCCAGGCCACCCAAAAGCACAGCGAAGGCCATCCCTGCCGCCAAAAATGCCGCCCGGTTGCGCATAACCGTTCGACGCCCGGCCCCACGCACCCGGTTCCCGCTTCCTAACTGAACAACGCGTCGACGAATTCGTCCGGATCGAACTCGACGAGGTCGTCGGCCGTCTCGCCCAGGCCGACGAGCTTGATGGGCAGGCCCATGTCGGCCTCGATGGCCAAGGCGATACCGCCCTTGGCCGTGCCGTCGAGCTTGGTGAGCACCACGCCCGTGCAGCCCACTGCCTCGGTGAACTGCTTGGCCTGGACCAGCCCGTTCTGGCCGGTGGTGGCGTCGACCACCAGCAGCACCTCGGTGAGCTGGGCGGGTGGCCGCTCGGCGATACGGCGCACCTTCTTCAACTCCTCCATCAGGTTGACCTTGGTGTGCAGCCGGCCTGCCGTGTCGGCCAGCACCAGGTCGGCCCCCTTGGCCGCGGCCCGCTCCACTGCGTCGAACACCACCGAGCCGGGGTCGCCGCCCTCCGCGCCCCGCACCAGGTCGGCCCCGACCCGCTTGGCCCACAGCTCCAACTGCTCGGCCGCCGCGGCCCGGAACGTGTCCCCCGCGGCCATCACCACCTTGTGGCCCGCCGCCGCCTCCCGCAGGCCGAGCTTGCCGATGGTGGTGGTCTTGCCCACGCCGTTGACCCCCACGAACAGCCACACGTTCGGCCCGCCCGGTTCGATGTGCAGCGTGCGGTCGCCCTGGGAGAGCTGCTGCTTGAGGTCGTCCTTCAGCGCCTCCACCAGGCCCTCGGGGTCCTTGATGGACTCGGCCTTGACCCGGGCCTTGAGGTCGTCCAGCACGGCCTGGGTGGTGCCCACGCCCACGTCGGCCCGGATGAGCGCCTCCTCCAACTCGTCCCAGGTCTCGTCGTCGATGGCCGAGCGCGAGAGCATCGATCCCACGTAGCCCGCCAGCAGCGAGCGGGCCTTGCCCAGCCGGTCCCGGAAGCGGGCCTTGACCGGTACGGCCTCGGCCAGCGGCTCTGGCCCGGGGGCCTCTTCGACCGCCGGCTCAGGCACCGCCTCCGCGATCAGGGCGGCCTCGATCTCCGCCACCTGCTCGGGCGTGAGCTCAGGCGGGGCCTCCACCGCAGGCGTGGCCCCGGGCACGGCGCGGGTGACGGGCGGCGGCTCCAGCTCCGGCCTGCCGGCACGGCGGCGGCTCACGGCCACACCGGCGACTGAGCCGGCGAGCACGAGGACGACGATCAGGACGAGGACGATCTCCATGGCGCGGCGCAGCCTACCGAGGGGGTGTGACACCAACGTCCGGCCGCCGCCGGCCTGGTCGGCCTGGAGCGGGCGCCGGCCTCGGCCAGACCCTCAGGCCAGACCCTTAGGCCAGGCAACGGGGGACGCCGCCGTTGAAGGCGAGCATGTCCGCCACCATGGCCCCCACGTCGAGGGCCGTCCCCAGCGGCTCGCCCCGAAGCTCCGAGTAGGCCCGGTGCAGGTTGGGCGCCAGCCGCTCGGTCTCGCCCCATTCGGCGAACTGGGCCAGATCGGCCCGCCGGCGCACGGCCGCCTCCAAGGGCGCCCACCCGGCGGCCACGCCCTCGGCCGCCACCTCCTGCACGAAGCGCAGGTAGCGCTCCAACCCGTCGAGGGCAGACAGGTCGCACACCGGCCCGTGGCCGGGGACGATGCGCTCGGGGGCCAGGGCCCGCACCTCGGCCAGGGCTGAGAGCGACCCGGCCACCGACCCCTGCATCACCAGTGGGCAGCCGCCGTTGAAGACCAGGTCGCCCGCCAGCAACAGCCGCCGCGAAGGAAGCCACGCGACCACGTCGTTCGTGGTGTGGGCGGGCATCCCGAAGTGGAGCAGCCGCACCTCCAGGTCGTCGACCCACACGGTGAGGTCGCGAGAAAAGGTGACAAAGGGGGGCGCAACTTTTATGTCGCCCCACTCCACATCAGGGAACAGGGCGGTGCCCAGCAGCCCGGCCGCGACCACCTCGGGCCTGCACCGGTCCTGGCCGATGACGGTGGCCGCTGGGAGCAGGTAGTTGCCGTGCGTGTGGTCGCCGTGGTGGTGGGTGTTGACGACGGTGCGGACGGGGGCGTCGGTCACCGACTGCACGGCGGCCAGCAGCGCCCGGGCCCGTCGCTCGGTGGAGGTGGTGTCGACCAGGACGACGCCGTCGCGCCCGACCAAGAAGGCAGCGTTGTTCAGGTACCACGAGCCGTCGGGCTGGATGTAGGCCCAGACGCCGGGTGCGACCTCCTCGAGCCGAGGCTCAGGCGCCGGCCGAGACCCGCTCACTGACGACCTTGGACGAGCCGCCGGGCTGCATGGTCACGCCGTAGAGGGCGTCGGCCGCCTCCATGGTCCGCTTCTGGTGCGAGACGACGAGGAGCTGGGCCTCATTGCGGAACTCGTGGATGAGGTCGAGGAAGCGGTGCAGGTTCACGTCGTCGAGGGCGGCCTCGACCTCGTCCATCATGTAGAAGGGCGACGGCCGGCTGCGGAACACAGCGAACAGGAACGCCAGCGCGGTGAGCGAGCGCTCGCCGCCCGACAGCAGCGAAAGCTTGCGCACGTTCTTGCCCGAGGGCCGGGCCTCCACCTCGATGCCCGTCTCCAACAGGTCGTCCGGGTCGATGAGGCGCAGCCTTCCTGTGCCGCCCGGGAACAAGGTTGCGAACAGGCGAGTGAAGTTCTCGGACACGTCGGCGAAGGCGGCCCGGAACACCTCGACGATCTCGACGTCGATGGCCCGGATCACCTTGGCCAGCTCCCGCCGCCCCGACTTCACGTCCTCCAACTGGCCTTCGAGGAACTGCGACCGCTCCTGCAGGGCGTTGAACTCCTCCAGGGCGAGGGGGTTGATCGGGCCCATGAGCCGCAGCTCCCGCTCCAGCTCCCGGGCCCGGCTGGCGCCCGACGTGCCGTCCGGCAGCGGCGGGCACTCGGCCTGACGGGCCGTCTCGGGCTCGCAGTCGAACTCCCGGCGCACGGTCTCGACGGCCGCCTCGAGCCGCATGCGGACCTCGGCCTCGTCGATCTCGGCCCGCTGGGCCCGCTCCCGCAGTTCGGTGAGCTGGCGCTCCGCCGTGGCCCGCTCCCGACGGAGCTGCTCCAGCCGCTCCACCGCGGCCCGCACCTGCTCGTGGTGGCGGCGGCGGGCCTCGCGCAGGGCGGCCAACTCCTGCTCGACCAGGCCCAGGCGCTCGGCCACCGCCGCCTCCAGGCGGGCCGTGGCCGTGGCCACCGCCTCCAGCCGGACACGTCGGGACGCGGCGACCTCGCGGGCGGACACGTTGTGCTCCAGCCGCTGCTCCACCTCGGCCAGCCTGGCCGTGAGCAGCGTGCGCCGCTCCTCCAGGCCCGCAGCCCGTACTTCGAGCTCGCGGCGCAGCGCGGCCACGGCCGAGACCCGCTCGTTCAGCCTGCCCTGAGCCGCCCGCATGGCCATGACCCGCTCGGCCCCCTTGGCCTCCTCGGCCTCCAGGCCGGGCAGCAGCCGCTCCAGCTCGGCCACCCGGGCGCCCTCCCGGCCGACCCGCTCGGCCAGCTCGGCCATCTGCGACCGAAGGGCCTCGTGCTCCACGCCCACGTCCCGCCGCTCGGTCTCCGTGCGCTGGAGGGCGTCGGCCGCGGCGGACAGACGTGAGTCGTTCTCGTCAAGCTGCTTGGCCAGTTGGCGCTCAACTCTTTGCGCCTCCTCCAGCTCGACGTGCGCGGCGCGCACCCACTCGCGGGCCTGGGCCGCGGCCGCCTCGGCCTCGGCGGCGCGGGCCCGGGCCTCTTCGAGGGCCGCCCCCGTGGCACCCGTGCCCGCCGCCCCGGCCCGCCACCCGCCGATGGCGAAGCGATCGCCCTCCCTGGTCACCGCCACGACGCCGGGGTGGCGCAGGGCCAGGTCGAGGGCCTGCTCCCACCCGCCTTCGACCACGACCGCGCTGCCCAGCAGCGTGTCGAGCAGGCGGTCCACGCTGGGCAGCCGGGACCGGACGTGGGCCCGCACCGGCTCGCCGCCCACTGCCGCGGTGTCGAGGTGCAGGCTGGCGGGCGGGCCCGCCACGTCGAGGGCGAGCACCGCGCCGTTGGCCCCGCTGTCGCGCAGGTGCCGCAGCGCGGTGCGGGCCGTCTCCTCGCCGTCGACCACCACCGCGGCGATGGCCTCCCCGGCCGCCGCCTCGAAGGCCGCCTCCCATCCCTCGTCCACCTCGACCAGCTCGAGCAGGGTGCCGACCACGCCGGCCACGTCGGCCAGGCGCTCGGCCCCGGCTCGGGCCCGCGCCTCGTCCAGGGCGAGGGCCAGCGCCTCGGCTCGGGCCGACCACGCGTGCAGGTCCTGCTCGGCCTGCCGCAGGGTCCCTTCGGCGTCGGCGACGTCGGCGTCGGCCCGGGTGCGGCGGGACTCGGCCCCCTCGACCGACTCGGCCAAGGGCCGCTCGGCCTCGTCGGCCTCCCCCATCTCGGCCCGCAGCCGCTCGGCTTCGGCACCCAGGCGCTCGCCCCGCTGCTCCAAGGCGTTGAGGCGGGACTGGAGGCGGGCCACCTCGGTGTGCCCCCGCTCCAGGCCTTGGCGCAGGGCGCCCAGCTCGCCCCGGATCTCGGCCGCCTCGCCGCCCACCGCGGGGGCGGCGTCGCTCCACTGGACCTCGAAGTCGGCCCGCTCGGCGGTGAGGCTGGATTCGGCGGCAGCCAGCTCGTCGGCCTGGGGGACCAGGCCCTCGGCCTCGGTCTCGACCTCCTGGAGCTGGGCGGCCAGGTGGGCGGCGTCGGCCTCGAGGCTGGCGATCACGCCCTCGTCGACGCTGCTGGCCAGCTCCCGCTCGGCCCCCCGTCGGCGCTCGGCCAGCAGGGCGGCCATGCCCCGGGCCCGCTCCCGAAGGCCCTCGTAGCGGGCCAGGTCGTCGCTCAGCTCGTCGCCTTGGCTCTGGGCCGAGACGCCCGCCTCGGCAATCGAAACGTCGGTGTCCAGGCGGGCCAGGGCCTGGCGCAGGGTCGACTCGTTGGCGGCCAGGTCGGCCTTGGCCCGGGCCCCGGATTCGAGCCGGGCCTGCAGGCTGCTCAGCTCCCGGCCCGCCAGGAACAGCCGGATGCCCTGGAGCTCCTCGACCAGCGAGCCGTGCCTGCGGGCCGCCTCGGCCTGTCGCTCCAACGGGCGGAGCTGGCGTCGGACCTCGCGGAGGAGGTCCTGGAGGCGCAAAAGGTTGCCTTCGGTGGACTCAAGTCTTCTCTGCGCCTTCTCCCGGCGCTTGCGGTACTTGAGGACGCCGGCCGCCTCCTCGATGACCAGGCGGCGCTCCTCCGGGCGGGAGTCGAGGATGGCGGCGAGCTGGCCCTGGCTGATGATGACGTGCTGCTGGCGGCCCACGCCGGTGTCGGACAGGAGCTCTTGGATGTCGAGCAGGCGGCAGGGGACGCCGTTGATGGCGTACTCGCTCTCGCCGCTGCGAAAGAGCGTGCGGGTGATGGTGAGCTCGGTGAACTCGATGGGGAGGAGGCCCGCCGAGTTGTCGATGGTGAGGCTCACCTCGGCCCGTCCCAGGGCGGCCTTTTTGGCCGTGCCCGCGAAGATGACGTCCTCCATCTTGCTGGAGCGCACCGACTTCGCCGCTTGGGCGCCGAGGACCCAGGCGACCGCGTCGACGATGTTCGACTTGCCGCTGCCGTTGGGGCCGACGACCACCGTGATGCCGGGCTCGAACTCGAGCGTGGTGGCCTCGGCGAAGGACTTGAACCCCTTGAGGGACAACGACTTCAGGAACACGCGCGGAGCAGGGTAGCGGGGGTTTCGAAGGGTGGCGCGGAGGGTCGCGAACCCGCTGGTCAGGCTGGTCCGCGGCCCTCGCTCGTCCTCGGTCGCCCGTTTAGACCTGGCACTGCTCGCACAGGAACGTGGAGCGGTTCTGCCACTTGATGCGGACGATGGGGCTGCGGCAGCGTCGGCACGGCTCGCCCTCGCGGTCATAGACCTTGTGCTGGCTCTGGAAGTCGCCCACCTCGCCGAACAGGTCGCGGTACTGCTCGTCGGCCAGCGACGAGCCCCGGTGCTTGATGGCGTCCTGCAGGGTCTCGACCATGGCCCGGTAGAGCCGGCGCACCTCTTGGGCGCTGAGCGAGTCGGAGCCGCGGTCGTGGCGCAGGCCCGCGGCCCAGAGGATCTCGTCGGCGTACATGTTGCCGATGCCCGCCAGGAACTTCTGGTCCATCAGGAGGGGCTTGAGCTTGGTGCGCCGGGCCTGGAGCAGGTCGCCGAAGCGGTTCCAGCTCATCACGTCGGCCAGCGGGT
>DASYMT010000504.1:0-1562 GCA_036008925.1 Acidimicrobiales bacterium
TCGCCCTGCTGGGGCTTCTCCTTGGCCGTATCGGGGATGACAAGGCCGGAGACGGTGGTCTCCTCGGCCTCGCTGGGACGGACGACAATCCGGTCCTCGAGCGGCTGCAAGTTCATGGGTGTTGGCCCTCCGTTAGCACTCGTACCTGTCGAGTGCTAACGATAGGCCGACCGCCCCGAGAACCGCAACCGAGCCCCCTCCACCTCGCGTTTCCACAGGGACAGTGCCTGTGGAAACGCGAGGTGGAGGCGGGTTAGGAGACGAGGGGGAGGCCGAGGCCGGGGTCGGCCGGGGCGTCGAGGGGCGTGGGCCCGTCCGAGTTGAGCCGCCACCAGGCCGCGGCCGCCACCATGGCCGCGTTGTCGGTGCACATGGCCCGGCTGGGCAGGAAGGGCTGCAGCCCGTCCTCGATGCACGCGTCGAGCACCCGCTCCCGCAACGAGGAGTTGGCCGCCACCCCGCCGCCGAGGACGAAGGCCTTGGCCCCCAGTTCACGGGCCGCCCGCCGGGCCTTGCCGACCAGCACGTCCACCACCGCCTCCTGGAACGACGCGGCCACGTCGGCCGTCGTGGTCTCCGGGTGCTTGCGCACGTAGGTGATCACCGACGTCTTCAGCCCGCTGAACGAGAAGTCGTACCCCTCGTCGCGCAGCGACCGGGGGAACGCCACCGCGGCCGGGTCGCCGTCCATGGCCAGCCGGTCGATGGCCGGGCCGCCCGGGTACCCGAGGCCCAGGAACCGAGCCACCTTGTCGAACGCCTCGCCCGCGGCGTCGTCGATGGTCGTGCCCAGCAGCCGGTAGCGGCCGTGGTCCTCCATGGCCACGAGCATGGTGTGGGCCCCCGACACCAGCAGCACCAGGGCGGGCAGCTCCAGGTGCGGCTCCTCCAGGAAGCTGGCGTAGAGGTGGGCCTCCAGGTGGTTCACGCCCACGAAGGGCACGCCCCACACCAGCGCGGTGGCCTTGGCCGCCGACACCCCGACCAGCAGCGAGCCGATGAGACCGGGCCCGATGGTGGCGGCCACCGCCCCGATGCCCTCGCTGTCCATGCCCGCCGACACCAGCGCCTCGGCCACCACCGGCGTAAGCAGCTCCACATGCGCCCGCGACGCGATCTCGGGGACGACGCCGCCGAAGCGGGCGTGCAGGTCCACCTGGCTGCTCACCACCGAGGACAGCACGTCGGTCCCGTCGGCCACCACGGCCGCGGCCGTCTCGTCGCACGACGTCTCGATGCCCAGAATGCGCATGGTCACGGCTGTGGGACCTCCTCGATCACAGTGGTGCCCGGGATGGCGGCCTCGATGGCGGCCAGCCGGGCGGTGTAGGGCTCGTCGTCGATGTCGTCGGCCCACATCACCAGGGCGTCCTCGTTGGTCTCGATGTAGTAGTTCTTGCGCACGCCCGCCGGGTGGAAGCCGAACTTCCGGTAGAGCGACTGGGCCGGCGCGTTGCTCACCCGCACTTCAAGGGTCAGGTGCTTTGCGCCCCGCTCCAGGGCCTGGCGGGCCATGTTGGCCAGCAGCCGGGTGGCGATGCCCCGGCGGTGCCACTCGGGGT
>DASYMT010000505.1:0-3084 GCA_036008925.1 Acidimicrobiales bacterium
CCGGCGCCTGCGGGCCTCGCCGTCTCGGGGCGACGCCTCGGAGGACGAGCCCCGGCCCGCCCGGCCCAAGCCCGCCCGCCGCTCGGCCAGCACGCTCGACCGGCTGCTGCGCAACGCCGAGCGGGACGTGGCCGCGCTCACGGCCGAGCGGGACGGGCTGGCCGAGTCGCTGGCCGCGGCCGGGTCGGACCACGAGGCCCTCTCCCGCACCGCCACCGGGCTGGCCGAAGTGCAGGCCCGGCTCGACGCGGCCGAGGAGCGCTGGCTGGCCCTGGCCGAGGAGGCCGACTCCTGATCCCGCTGTTCCGGCCCCCGCTGTGCCCCCCCGCCCCGTAGACTCGACCTTCCCCATGGCCCCTTCGGTCCGTCTTCGCCCTTGGCAGCACGCGGCCCTGGAGCGGTTCGCCGCCTCCGCCGGGCCCGACTTCCTGGCCGTCGCCACCCCCGGCGCGGGCAAGACGACCTTTGCCCTCACCGCCCTGCGGGTGGCCCTGGCCGAGCGCCCCATGCCCGTGGTGGTGGTCGCCCCCACCGCCCACCTCAAGGCCCAGTGGGCCCGGGCCGCGGCCCGCTTCCAGCTCCACCTCGACCCGGCCTGGTCGCCCAACCAGGGCCGCCTGCCCGCCGACATGCACGGCATCGTCACCACCTACCAGCAGGTGGCGGTCAGCGGCGTGGCCCTGGAGCGGCTGGCCCGAGGGGCCTTCGTGGTCCTCGACGAGGTCCATCACGCGGGCGAGGACCGGGCCTGGGGCGCCGCGCTCCAACAGGCCTTCGCGGGCGCGGGCCGCAGGCTGTCGCTGTCGGGCACGCCCTTCCGCAGCGACACCCGGGCCATCCCCTTTGTGCGCTACCAGTTGGACGAGGCCGTTCCCGACTACGAGTACGGCTACGGCGACGCCCTCTCCGACCGCCGGGTGGTGCGGCCCGTCTACTTCCCCCGCACCGGCGGGCACATGGAGTGGAGCGCCCCGGACGGCAGCCTCTACCGCGCCACCTTCGAGGACCCGCTGGCCCAGGCCCTGGCCAACCAGCGGCTGCGCACCGCCCTGTCGCTGAGCGGGGAGTGGCTGCCCGCCGTGCTGCGGGCCGCGGTCGACCGCCTGCGCGACGTGCGCCGCACCCACCCCGAAGCGGCCGGCCTGGTGATCGCCACCGACCAGGCCCATGCCCGGGCCGTGGCCGACATCCTGCGCACCCGCCTCCGGGCCTCGGCCGTGCTGGTCACCTCCGACGACCCCACCGCGTCGGCCCGCATCGCCGCCTTCGCCGACGGCACCACCGAGTGGCTGGTGGCCGTGCGCATGGTGTCGGAGGGGGTGGACATCCCCCGGCTGCGGGTCGGCGTCTACGCCACCACCACGACCACCGACCTGTTCTTCCGACAAGCCGTGGGCCGTCTGGTCCGGTGGATGGCGGGGGTGCGGGACCAGCGGGCCTGGCTGTTCATCCCGGACGACCCCCGACTGCGGGCCCGGGCCGCCCAGATCGCCGAGCAGCGCAGGCACTCGCTGCGCAAGGAGGCCCGAGACGCCGAGGCCGATGTCGACGCCAGCGAGGCCGAGTGGGACGAGCTGTCGGACCCCGACCAGCAGCTCTCACTGTTCACGGCATTGTCGGCCGTGGCCACCGGCGACCCCGAGGCCTGGGAGCCGTGGGACGAGCCCTTGCCGGACGACGGGGCCGACGCCGAGGTGGAGCTGGTGCTGGCCCCGCCCCCGCCCGTCGCGGGCCGCGGCCTGGCTGCGGCGAACCTCACCCGGCGGGAGCACAAGGAGCTGCTGCGGGCGGCCAACGCCGAGGTGGCCAAGGAGTTGGCCCGCTATGCGGGCTGGGAGCACGCCCGGGTCAACGCCGAGCTCAACCGGCTGGCGGGCATCCGCCGCATCACCGAAGCGACGGTCGAGCAGTTGGAAGCCCGGCTGCGCCACGCCGAGCGGTGGCTGGCCCGGCTCGGCGTGCGGCCCACCATGGGGGCAGTGCGCTGACGTCGAGCAGGAGCAGCACGGCGGTGGCGGCCCACAGCCAGTAGTCGATGCCCAGGGTGAACCACGTGCCCACGTGCAGCAGGACGGCCGCGCCCGCGAACAGGGGCCGGGCCCGGGGCACGAGGAAGGCCAGCGGGAACAGCAGCTCCAGCAGGAGGATGAAGCCCGCGATGTCGCGGGCCAGGAAGCTGCTGGCGCCGATCAGCCGGGCGATCTGGGGGAACTCGGGCTTGCCGCCGCGCCAGGCCGACAGCATCACGTAGCGCATGTTGTCGCCCGTGACCCAGGCCAGGCCCGAGTGGCGCAGCTTGGCCACGCCCGCGAAGAAGTAGATGAGGCACAAGACGGCCAGGCCCAGGCTCAGCGGCCAGCCGGACCGCCGCCCCTCTTCGGACGAGTCCTCGCCCGCGTCCGCGAACAGGAGGGGGAAGGTGGCGAGCAGCAGGGCGGTGTCGTTGTGCAGGACCTTGCCCAGGGAAGTGCGCAACCCGGCCAGGAACAGAAGCGAGAGCCAGGCCGCCACGAAGGCGGCCCGGGGCGACCGCCCGCGCGCCGCCAGCACGGCGGCGGCCACGCCCACCACCTGCACCAGGCCGATCACCCAGGCCGAGGGCATGGCGTCGAGGCCGAGCAGGCGCAGGAACGACGGCGGCCGGAACAGGGCAGGGGGCTGGCCTGCCAAGGTCCGGTAGGGGCCGAGGGCGATGCGCAGCCCGATCAGGACGGCGAACAGCGTCCGGGTGACGAGGAGCCGACGGGCCGACCCCCGCTCGAACACCCGCCCCCACCCGTTCTGGGAACGCCCAGGCCCGGTCCTGGCGCTTGCGTGGTCCCAGAACGTGGAGGTCACGACCGGTCCCGGCAGGGGTAGCCCTGGCCCCGCGACATGACCGGCGGCGAGCCGTCGAGCGAGGTGTGGATGGTGGTCCGGTAGACGGTGACGGCCCCCACCGACAGGCCCTGGTCCAGCAGGGCGTCGGCCCACGCCCCGCACACCGACTCGCGCTCGGCGGGCGACAGGCCGGGGAACCCGCTCAGCAGGTGCTGTCGGCCCCGGTAGCCGCGCGACAGGCGCTCGAACGGGACGGGCTGCTCC
>DASYMT010000506.1:0-2151 GCA_036008925.1 Acidimicrobiales bacterium
CGAGAGGTGTTCTTCGAAGGCTTCCGCCTGCTCCGCCTGCGGTTCGACCGGCTGGCGCCGTCGGACGACCCCCGAGCCGACTTGGTCGATGCGGTCGGGGCCATCCGGGCCTTCGTGCGGGACAACCCGGTCCTGGCCGAGGTCATGTTCTCCCGGCCCTTCGCCGACTTCGACCCCGGTCCGGCTGAGCTTCAGGCCGGGGCGGCGACTCGTGAGTTCGTCGTGGGCAGGGCCCGGCGGGCGGTCGGCGAGGGCGTGCTGGCGGGCCGCCCGGTCGACATCGCCCACGTCCTCCTCGCCCTCACCCAAGGCCTGGCCGCCCAGGAGGCGGCGGGCTGGCTGGGCCGGTCGACGGCTTCGCGCAAGCGCCGCTGGGACCTGGCCGTGCAGGCCGTGCTCGACGGGCTGTCGCCCTCGTAGCCGCGGCGGCGAACACAGACCATCTCGGCCCTGTCCGTCGCTGCCCCCTGTCGCGAAGGACCGACGCTGCCGTTCAGAGCATGATGCCTGCCGCGTTGGCCGCGGCCCGCCGCCTGCCGCGCGCCCTGCCCGCGCCCGCGTCGACCTTGGCCAGAACCGCCACCAGGGGGTCGCCCTCGATCGACTCGTGCTCGAGCAGCAGGGCCACCAACTCCTCCAGCACCGCCCGGTTGCGCTCCACCACGGTCAGCGCGGCCTGGTCGGCCTCCTCCACCAGCCGGGCCGTCTCGCTGTGCAGGACGCTGAGCTCGGCCGTTCCCACCGTCTCGGCCGGGATGAGCTCGCTGCCCAAAAAGCCGCTGCCCTCATTGCGGAGGAGGGGCACCTTGCCGATGGCCTCGGTCATGCCGTAGCGGCCCGCCATCATCTGGGCGATGGCCCCGGCCCGCTCGATGTCGGCCTCGCTGCCGGTGCTCGCCTCGCCGAAGATCAGCTCCTCGGTGGCCATGCCCGCCAGCAGCGTGGTCATCTCGGAGAACAGCTCGCTGCGGGTGATGAGCGTCTGCTCGGCCCAGGTGCGGGCCGCGGTGTGCCCGAGCGTGTGCCCGTGGGCGGCGACCGACACGCGCGGCACGTCGGCCAGCCGATTCGTCGCCGCGGCCACCAGGACGTGCCCGGCCTCGTGGTAGGCGATGCGCCGCCGCTCCTCGTCGCTCATGAGGTGGCCCCGCCGCTTGGGCCCGGAGATGACCCGGTCGACGGCCTCCTCCAGCTCGGCCATGCTGATGGCGGCCTTCTCCCGGCGCACGCACAGAAGGGCAGCCTCGTTGACCACGTTGGCCAGGTCGGCCCCGGTGAAGCCGGGGGAGCGGCGGGCCAGGTTGGCGTAGTCGACCTCGCCTTCGCGGGGCCGGCGCTCGGCGTACAGCTTGAGGATCTCGATGCGGCCGTCGAAGTCGGGCGGCTCCACCGTGACCTGGCGATCGAAGCGGCCGGGCCGCAGAAGGGCGGGGTCCAAGATGTCGGGCCGGTTGGTGGCGCCCATCACCACCACGCCCGAGGTCGCGTCGAAGCCGTCCATCTCGATGAGGAGCTGGTTCAGCGTCTGCTCCCGCTCGTCCTGGCCGCCGCTGGCCCCGCCTCGGCGGCGTCCGACGGCGTCGATCTCGTCGATGAACACGATGGCGGGGGCGACCGAGCGGACCTGGCGGAACAGGTCGCGCACGCGGGCCGCGCCCACGCCCACGAGCGACTCCACGAACTCGGCGCCCGACACCGGGAAGAACGGCACCCCGGCCTCGCCCGCCACGGCTCGGGCCATGAGCGTCTTCCCACAGCCCGGCGGCCCGAACATCATGATGCCCTTGGGCGGCAAGGCCCCGAGGGCCGCGAACTTGGAGGGGTCGGCCAGGTAGTCGCGCACCTCCCGCAGCTCGATGACCGCGTAGTCGGCGCCCGCCACGTCGGCGAAGGTGACCCCGCCGCCGTCGCCCTGGCCCCGGCCCTTGCCGATGCTGGCGAACTCCGACAGCCCGCTCAGCCCGCCCCCACCGCCCTTGGTGGCCACGAACACGAGGGCGAACAGGTTGGCCAGCATCACCAACGGCAGGACGTAGGTCGAGAGGAACTCGATTACCTGCTTGCGGCGCTGGTTGTCGATGCGCACGTCGGCCCCGCCCGACACCAGCTTGTCGATGATCGAGGGCGTAGCCGCGTCGCTGGTCGGATAAG
>DASYMT010000507.1:0-21047 GCA_036008925.1 Acidimicrobiales bacterium
CCTTGGGCACGTCGAGGCTGACACCGCGCAACACCAGGATCACGTCGCTGTAGACGACCTCCAGGCCGTGCACGGCGAGGATTGGCTCGACTGCCGGGTCGACGGTTGCCATCCGCTCTTCATACTTACATGAGAAGTACGCGCGTCGTGACGCGCGTCACGTTTTCCTACCGGTTCGTGCCCATGAAGAGCTGCTTGAGCGAGTCGTAGTGGTCGACGCAGCGGCCTGCGCCCAGGACCACGCACTCCAGGGGGGCGTCGACCAGGTGCACGGGGATGGCGGTCTCCTCGGCCAGTCGGCGGTCGAGGCCCCGCAGCATGCCGCCGCCGCCCACCAGGTGGATGCCCTGGACGATGAGGTCCTGGGCCAGTTCGGGCGGGGCCTGGCCCAGGCACTTGATGACCGAGTCGACGATGGCGCTCACCTGCTCGTCGATGGCCTCGCGGGTCTCCTCGGGCGAGAGGATGACGGTCTTGGGCAGTCCCGACATGAGGTCGCGGCCCCGGACCTCGGCCTTGACCTCGTCGGCCTCGGGGTAGGCGCTGCCGATGGCCATCTTGATCTCCTCGGCCGTGCGCTCCCCGATGGCGATGCCGTACTCCCGGCGCACATAGGTCTGGATGGCCGCGTCGATGTCGAAGCTGCCCACCCGGATGGCCTGGAGCGCCACCACGCCGCCGAGGGAGATGACCGCCGTCTCGCTGGTGCCCCCGCCCACGTCCACGACCATGTTGCCGAGGGGCTCGTGGATGGGCAGGCCCGCGCCGATGGCCGCGGCCATCGGCTGGCCGATGAGCTGGGCGTCGGCCGCCCCCGCCTTGCGGGCCGCCTCCTCCACGGCCCGCCGCTCGACCTCGGTGATGGCCGACGGGACGCAGATCACCACCCGGGGCCGGTTGAAGCGGGACACGCCCGCCCGCTTGAGGAGCAGGCGGATCATGCGCTGGGTGATGTCGAAGTCGGTGATGGCGCCCTTGCGCAGGGGGCGCACGGCCTGGATGTAGCCGGGGGTGCGGCCGATCATCTGCCAGGCCTCGTGGCCCATGGCCAACACGTCCTGGGTCTGGATGTTGAGGGCGATGACGGTGGGCTCGTTGAGGACGATCCCCTCGTTGCGGGCGTACACGAGGGTGTTGGCCGTGCCCAGGTCGATGGCCAGGTCTCTAGCCACTCTCGGCCGTGTCCTTGTCCCGGTCCTTGTCCCGGTCTTTGTCCCGGTCCCGCTTGGGGGCGAGGGCCCGCAGCTCGCGGGTGAACTCGTCGATGCCCGACTCCAGCGACTTGGGCCTGCGGTGCCGGTACCAGAGCAGCAGCGAGCCCACGATCGACAGGGCCATGGCCACGAGGAGGTAGATGAGGCTGCTCATGGCGTTTGTGCCCCGTGGGCCTCGGCGGCCTGGCTGTGGCCCCAGTCCTCGCCGTCGGCCCAGGTCTCCTTCTTCCAGATGGGCACGTCGGCCTTGAGGGTGTCGATGCACCACTGGGCGGCGGCGAAGGCCTCGGGCCGGTGGGGGGCGGACACGGCCACGAGCACGGCCACGTCCTGCACGTCGAGGCGGCCGATGCGGTGGAGCAGGGCGACCCGGCCGAGCATGGGCCAGCGGTTGCGGGCCTCCTTGGCCAGCGTGGCCAGCCGGGGCTCGACCTGCTCGGCGTAGGCCTCGTACTCCAGGGCGGTGACGTCCTCGCGCCCGTCGGCGTGGTCGCGCACGGTGCCGGCAAAGACCACGACCGCGCCGCATGACGGCAGCACCGCCCATTGGCCGACACGGTCGAAGGGCAGTGGGCCGGTGGTCAACTCCACCCAATCGGCACCATGCACACGGCAATGCTACGGGTGGTGGGCGATGCCCGTGCGGCAAGAAGCGTCGTTATCCTCGGGCGGCGTGGAGTTCGACGACGGTCACGACGGCGAACTGGGCGACGACGAGCCGACTCCGCCCCTCCTCCCACCCGACGACCGGCTGTGGCGGCATCCGTCCGAAATCGCCTCGGTGGGGCTGCCCGAGGCGGCCACCCGGGGCCTGCGGCCCGGCTCGGGGCCCGGCCGGGGCCAGCCTGGTCGACCGCAGTGGGGGGCGTTCCTGTCGGGTTCGATCGGGGCGCTGCTGGTGATCGGGACGGTCACCGCGGTGGGCGGGTTCCGCACCCGCGAGGTGCCGGTGCGATCGGTGGAGAAGGTGGCGCTGAGCGAGCTGGAGGCGTCGGCGCCCAACGCCCGGCTCACCGACCCGCTGGTCACGGTGGCCGACCGGGTGCAGCCGTCGATGGTCCAGGTGCGGGCCGAGCGGCCGGACGGCGTGTTGAACGCCTCCGGGTTCCTGTTCCGTTCTGACGGGTTCGTGTTCACCGCCCAGCGGGTGGTTGAAGGGGCAAGGCGGGTGAAGGTCACGCTGGCCGACGCGTCGGTGCGCGACGCCCTGCTGGTGGGCACCGACCCCGACACCGGCCTTGGCGTGCTCAAGCTGAGCGGGGCGCGCGGCACGTTCTCCAACGCCGCCCTGGGCACGGCCGTCACCCTGCGGCCCGGCCAGACGGCGATCGCCCTGGGCGCGCCCATGTGGGTGGGGGTGGGCGTGGTGGCCTCGGTGGGACGGGCGGTGCAGAGCAAGGACTCGCCGCTGCTGTTCGACATGATCGAGATCAACGCCAGCGTCGACCCGCTGGCCTCGGGCGGGCCGCTGCTCGACGGGCGGGGCGCGGTGGTGGGCGTGCTCGACGTGCTCGACGGGCGCGGGTTCGCCACGCCCATCGACATCGCCAGGGACGTGGCCGACCAGCTCATCAGCACGGGCCGGGTGGAGTACGGGTGGCTCGGCGTGAACGGGGGCGACATCGACTCGGCCGCGGCCAAGCGGCTGGGGGTGGCGGGCGGCGCGGTGGTGGGCGACGTGGACGACGGGTCGCCCGCCTACCTGGCGGGCCTGCACCCGGGCGACGTGGTCGTGGCCGTCGAGGGCGCGCCGGTGGCGACCATGGCCGCCCTGAAGTACGCGGTGCGGTCGTTCCGGCCCGGGCGGGCGGTCACGCTGAACGTGCTGCGGGCGGGCCAGCCCCTCAGCCTCAACGCCACCCTGACCGAGCGCCCGGCCCGCTACTGACCGCTGTTTGCGCCCGTGCCCTCGCCGTCTGGAGGACATAGCGCGCCGTTTCCACGCGCTATGTCCTCCAGAGCGGGGTCAGAGCGGGGTCTACAGGGGGCGGCGGGAGCGGCGGACGAGCCAGACCACCAGGGCGACCACGCCGGCCAGCACGCCGGCCGACCCGGCTAGGGCCACCTCCTGGCGCCGCTTGGGCGACAGCTCGGGCCAGCGGGACCCGGCCAGGTCGACAAACGCCTCCTCGTTCGACTGCGACGGCGTCCAGCCCGCGGCCTTCAGCCTGTCGTTGGCCACCACCCACGGTTGCCGGGTGTACGGATCGAGCCCCGGCCACGTCCGCGAGCCGCCCACGGCCCGCAGCACCCGGGCCAGGCGCTCGGGCACCGGGAACCGGGCCGGGCCGCCCGCCAGGGCCCGGGCCGTCTCATCAGGCACCCAGCCGTCCGGGGCCACGTTGAACGGCCCGTCCAACGCCTTGTCCAACGCCACCTGGGCGGCCGAGGCCAGGTCCGACCCGGCCAGGAACTGCATGGGCCGCGAGGCCTCCCGGGGCCGCAGCCCGGCCGTCCCGCTCAAGGCCATATCGAACGCCGACGCCGCCGCGCCGCCGCCCCGCAGCACGACGGTCGGCCGCAGCACGGCGACCGTCGAGCCGGGATGGGCGTCGCGCCAGTCCAGCGCCAGCCGCTCCGCCTCGGCTCGCTCGGCCGCGAACTGAAAACCGGGGTTGGGCCGCAGCGGCGCGTCCTCGGACAGCGGCACCGGGTTGTCGGGCCATGCCCCGTAGACCACCGCGCTGGACACCAGCACTACATGCCCCACGCCCGCGCCGCCCGCCGCCTCCAGCAGCGACCGCACCCCGGCGGGGGCCACGTCCGCACCGATGGCCAACCCGGAAACCCCCGACAGCACGCCCTTCAACAAGTGCACGGGCGTGGCCGCGTCGACCACCAGCGCATCGGAATCCAAGCCCACGTCCCCGGTGGCGGCATAGCGAAGCATGGCCCCTAACATGCCCGTGTGAGCACGCCCGGTCCATTCGGCGGCAATCCGTTCGAGGGCCTCCCGTTCTTCAAGGACCTGGCCAAGCTCTTCTCCGCCCAGGGCGCCCTCAACTTCGACTTCGCCCGCCAGCTCGCCCAGTGGGTGGCCACCGAGGGAGCGGTCGAGGGCAACGTCGACCCGGTCGTGCGCATCCGCATCGAAGAGGTGGCCCGGGTGGCCGAGATGCACGTAGGCGCCATCACCGGCCTGTCGACCACGGCCACCGGCCGAGCCCTCGCCATCAGGCCCGTCGGCCGGGGCGAGTGGGCCCAGCGCACCCTCGACGACTGGAAGCCCGTCCTCGAGAAGCTGGCCACCAGCCTGGGCCAGGGCGCGCTCACCGGCGAGGAGCACATCGAGCCCGACCCCGAGACCGAGCTGCTGGGCGGCATCGGCCAGCTCGTCGTCCCCCTCCTCATGGGCGGGCAGGCCGGGTCGATGGTGGGCCACCTCTCCCGGCGCCTCTTCGGCCAGTACGACCTGCCCCTCCCCCGCCCCGCCTCCGACGAGATCATGGTCATCGCGGCCAACATGGACGAGTTCGCGGCCGACTGGAGCCTCCCGCCCGACGACGTGCGCCTCTGGGTCTGCCTCGGCGAGACGGCCCACCACGCCGTCCTCACCCGCACGCACGTCCGGGCCCACCTCGACCAGCTCCTCTCCGACTACGCGGCCGGCTTCCGCCCCGACCCCTCCGCCATCGAGAGCCGCTTCGGCGAGCTCGACCCCACCGACCCCGACTCGCTCAACAACGTCCTGGGCGACCCCCAGGCCCTGCTCGGCGCCATGCAGAGCGACGAGCAGCGGGCCATCGCCCCCCAGCTCGAAGCCCTGGTCGCGGTCATCGAGGGATACGTCGACTGGGTGGTCGACAGCGCGGGCCGCAAGCTCATCTCCTCCTACCAGTCGCTGGCCGAGGCCCTCCGCAGGCGCCGGGTGGAGCGGGGCGACGGCGACAAGCTGGTCGAGCGCCTCTTCGGCCTGGAACTGGGCCAGGCCCAGTACGACCGGGGCGCGGCGTTCGTCCGGGGCGTGCTCGAACGGGCCGGGGAGGACGGGCTCGGCAGGCTGTGGCGGTCCGAGCGCGAGCTGCCCACGCCCGCCGAGGTCGACGCGCCCGGCCTGTGGCTAGCGCGCCTCGAGTTCGACCAGCCGGGCTGACACCAACTCGGGCCCGTCGACCTCCAGCACCCCGAACGTGTGCACCGGCTGCATGCGCTTGTCGGTGGGTGAGCCCGGGTTGAACAGCACCTGCCCGTCCAGGCCCTCGCCGTTCCACGGGATGTGCGAGTGCCCGAAGACCACCACGCCCGCGTCGGGGAACAGCCGCCGCATCCGGGCCGCCCGCCCCTCCCGCTGGCCGCTGTCGTGGACCATGCCGACCCGCACGCCCTCCACCTCGACCAGCCGCTGCAACGGCAGGTGCGACAGGCCGGGGTCGAGGTCGTTGTTGCCCAGCACCGCGTAGACCGGGGCGAAGCCGCCCAGCTCGTCGAGCAGGTCGGACACCACGATGTCGCCCGCGTGCAGGATCACGTCGGCCGTCTCCAAGTGGGCGTAGACCGGGTCGGGCAGCCGCCGCCCGCCGCCCCGGCGCACGTGCGTGTCGGACAGGACCACCACCCGCGTGCTCACCGGGCCGCCCCCCTCGCCCCCGAGCCGTAGACCACGCACAGGCCCACCGCCCCCGCGGCCAGCAGCACCGCGCCCAGGCGGGTCGGGATGTGGACCACGACCGGCAACAGCGCGCCCGCCACCCACGCCAGTTGGAAGCCCGCCTCGAACCGGGCGAACTGGCGGCCCCGCACCGCGCCCGGCGCGTCCCGCTGGACCAGCGAGTCGAACGCCAGCTTCCCGGCGCTGGCCCCCACCCCCACCGCGGCGGCCATCACCACCGAGGCGGGCCGCCCCGGCAGCCGGGCCGCCACCGCGCCCGCCGCCGCCATCAGCACCAGGCACCCGAGCAGCAGCCGCTCCTCGGAGAACACCCGGCGCAGCCGGGGCGCGGCCGCCGCCCCCACCAGCGTCCCGCCCAGGCTGGCGGCCAGGGCCACGCCGAACAGCCAGGCGGGGGCGTGCCCCCGGCGCAGGGCGAAGGCGATGAGGAAGGTGAGGAACCCCACCGCGGCCCGCAGCCCGCCCATGGCGATGGCGGCCAGCCGGATGCCCCGCTCGCGCACGCCCGCGGCCCCGTCGTCCGACCCCGCCGCGGGGCCCCGGCCGAACACGTGCACGGCCCGGTCGTCCGACTCCACCCGGGCCGTGGTGATGCGGACGGCGGCGATGGACGCCGCCGCGAACACGGCCGCGGCCAGCCGCAGCACCCACTCGCCGCCGAACAGCTTGAGCACCGGCACCCCGGGGGCGGCGGCCACGAAGCCCATCACCACGCCGATGAGGGCCAGCCGGGAGTTGGCCTCCACCAGCTCCTCGTCCGAGTCGACCACGCCGGGCACGAGCGCGCTCTTGGCCACCGCATGGGTCTTCGAAAGGACCAGGTACACGAAGGCGGCCGGGAACAAGAGCAGCCGGTCGATCACCGCGGCCATGTACAGGGCGGTGAAGGCCCGGGCCGCGGCCACCACCGCGACCATGGCCCGGCGCCCGCCCGCCCGGCGGTCGATGGCAGGCCCCAGGAAGGGCGCCACCAGGGCGAATGGGGCCACGGTCAGCACCAGGGACAGCGCCACCCGGCCCCGGGCCGTGTTGGGCGAGATGCTGAAGAAGAGCGATCCGGCCAGCGCCATGGTGACCAGGGCGTCGCCCGCCACCGACAAGGCGTGGGCCACGGCCAGCCGGGAGAAGGGAGAGGCGCTGAGGGCGGCGGCCGCGGGCCTGCGCAGGGGCCGCCAGCCCGCCGCTTCGCCCTGTTCCTGCACGCTGCGAGCTTAAGCGCAGGCGTCAATCAGTCGATTGAAGAGACATGTCCGATCTCTCCAAGGTCCTGGGCGACCTTTACGGCGGCGACAACGAGCCTTCTGCCACTCCTCCCCGCGACTTCCGGCCCTCGGCCCCCGAGTGGGCCGACGAGGAGCGCCTCGACGAGGCCTTCGCCGGTTGGACCCCCGGCCCCCCGGCCGACGCCCACGCCACCGAGCGGGAGATGGCCGTCGTGGTCGACGCCCCCGGCTCGCCCGAGGTGCCCGCCGCCCGCCTGGACGACGACTTGGCCGCCACCCTGAGCGCCGCCCTGGTCGACGCAGGCCAGGAGAACGGCCAGCCCGAGGTGCCCATCGCCACCGCCCCGGCCTACTCGCTGCCCTTCGAGCCCGCCCCCGCGCCCGTGGGCGACGCCTCCGAGGTCGACCAGCCCCCCCAGCCGCCCATGGCCGAGACCTGGGTCGACCCCGAGCCGGTCCCGCCCGCCCCAGTGCGCCCCTGGACCCGGGCCGACGACGACATCCTCCCGGGCAAGGGCGCCGGCGCCCACACCCATACCAAGACCAAGCTGTCCAAGGCCAAGCTGCCCAAGGTGAAGGCGCCCAAGGCCCGCAGGCCCGCCCCGGCGCAGACGACCCCGGCCGCGGCCCAGCCCGAGGCGGGCGAGGCCGAGCCCAAGAAGCTCTTCGGGATCCAGCTCCGCCGCAAGTAGCCCCGCCGCAACGAGCCCACCGCTCCCGCCCCGATCGGGCACGTTTTTTGCACCACCGCGGGCGAGACCGAGAAGGGCGCCAGACCTAGGAGGCGGCCGACCAGCGGGCGGCCTGCACGGCCACCGGCAGGCGCAGGGTGAACACCGACCCCTCGCCCTCGCTCGACTCCACCTCCACCGCCCCCCCGTGGCCCCCGGCCACGTGGCGCACGATCGACAGGCCCAGGCCCGTCCCCGGCGCATGGCTCCGGCCCGTGTCGGTGCGGTAGAAGCGCTCGAACACCCGGTCGAGGTCGCGGGGCGGGATGCCGATCCCCTCGTCCCGCACGACCACGGCCACGAACCCCTCGTCCACCGCGGCCGACACGTGGACCACGCCGCCCCGGTTGCTGTACTTCACCGCGTTGTCGAGCAGATGGGTCACCGCCCCGGCCAACTGCCCGGCCTCCCCCATCACGCCGACCTGGGGGCCCGCCTCGGCCACGTCGACGCGCACGCCCATGGCCGTGGCCAGCGGCCGCACCCGCTCCAGCGCCTGGCCCACCACCAGGCCGATGGGCACCGGCTCGCGCACCGGGCTCTCCTCGGCCTCGGCCCGGTTGAGGTCGACCAGCTTGTCGACCATCGCAGCCATGCGGTCGGCCTCGTCCCGCAGCCGCACAGCCAGCCGCCGGGCCAGAGCCGGATCGGCCTCCCCGGCCAGCGTCCCGGCCAACGCGGCCACCGACGAGGCGGGCGCCTTCAACTCCTGGCCCGCCTGGGCGGTGAAGTCCCGGCGCAGGGCCTCCAGGGCCCGCCGCTCGGTCACGTCGTGCACGATGGCCACCGCCCCCACCGTGCGCCACCCGTCGTCCAACGGGGCGGCCGACACGACCAGGGTGCGCCGGGGCGGGCCGAACAGGTCGAGCCCCTGCGTCTTGGCCTCCCCGGCCAAGGCCGCGTCCCGCAGGTCCTCAAGCGCCTGCTCGACCAAGGGCTCCTGGGCCTCCCGGTTGCGCAGCACCACCTTGCGCTGGTCGTCCCACATCACCACCTCGTCGGCCACCCGGGCCAGCGACACCTCCATGCGCTGGGCCGCCGACTCGGCCTCCGACATGCGCAGCACGTTGTCGTCGGCCGCCCGCTCCAGCCGGTGCAGCAGCCGCTCCAGGCCCCGGCCCGTGTCGGCGTGCGCTCCCGCCCGCTCCAGCCGGGTGACCACTGCGGTCAGCCGCCGCCCCAGGGCCCGGCGCGACCGCCAGACCAGGAAGAGGGTGAACAGCACCACTGCGACGGCGACACCGACCACAGCCTGCTCCACAAGGGTCAGGCGCATGGGGAAACGCTACGCCTCTGACCCCGCCGCCGGTTGGACCAACCCCTCCAGGCGCTGCACCACGTCGACCTCGTCGCCCGCGGCCCGGGGCCCGACCAGGGGCGTGACGGCCACATACCCGGCCAGCACTAGGGCGGTGTCGGTGTCGGGGGCCAGCTCCTCGTCGGTGTCCCGCAGCTCCAGGTCAAGCCGCCCCTCGCCCGACTGCACGATCACCGTGCGCACCGTGCCGAACGGGGCCAGCCGGGCCATGCGCACGCCGGCCACGTCGGCCCGGGCGACGTTGGGGACGTTGAGGTTGACGATGGTGCGGGCGGGCGCCTCCACCAGCCAGTCCAGGGCGGCCACCGCGAACGACGCGGCCGTGTCCCAGTGGACCAGCTCGTCGGAGTGCCCGATGCTCACGGCCAGGCCCGACACGCCGAAGCTGGCCCCGGTCATCGCCGCCCCCACCGTGCCCGAGTGCAGGATGGCCCGGCCCGTGTTGTTGCCGGGGTTGATACCCGACACCACCACGTCGGGCGGGTGGCCGAAACCGCCCAGGCGGGCCAGCAGCACGCACAGGGCGGGCGGGCCGTCCACGCCGTAGACGGGCACGTCCTCCAGGCCGGGCACGGCGATGGTGTCGTACTCGAAGCTCTGGTCGAGGTGGACGGGGCCGAGGGCGGCGCCGCTCCCGCTGGAGTCGTCCTTGGGCGCCACCACCACCGTCTCGTAGCCCGCCGCGGCCACCGCCAGGGCCAGCGCGGTGATGCCGGGCGCGTGGACGCCGTCGTCGTTGGTGACGAGGACTCGAATGGCTACGCGCCCTCTTCCGCTTCCTCGGGCAGGCCCAGGTCCCACTCCAACAGGAGGTTCTCCCGCTCGGCGTCGCGCGCCACCCGCTCCCGGTTGCGCCGGAACTGGGGGTCGTGGGGCGGGAGCAGGATCAGCCGGGCCAGGGCCCGCTGCCGGAACTCCTCGATCAGGTTGCGGTCCCCGAAGTCGGACTGCACGTCCCAGTGGGGGGCCACCGGGCCGAGGTAGACGATGCGCACATGGCCCCGCGGGGGCTCGGGCGCCTGCTCCTCAGTCTGCTGTGACATGGCTCCTCCTGAACGATCGGACGGTGCAGCCTACTTGGCCCTAGTTGCCGACCCCGCCGGGGCGCGAGCCGATGGTCGCCGTCGTCTTCTTCTGGTCCTTGCCCCGGGTGAAGGTGATCTCGATCTTGTCGCCCGGCTTGCGGGTCCGCACCGCGGCCACCAACTGGTCGTTGGTCTCGATCTTCTGGTCGCCGAACTTGGTGATGACGTCGCCCACCACCAGGCCCGCGTTCTCGGCGGGCGAGCCGGGGACAACCTCTTGCACCACTGCCCCCTTGTCCACCGTGAAGCCGTTGGCCTCCTTGATGGCGGGGGTCATGGTCGTGGTCGACACGCCGAGGAAGGCGGTGGTCCCGGTGACGGCCGCGCTGCCCTTCTCGAGCCGCTGGATGAGGGTCTTGATGTTGTCGACGGCGATGGCGAAGCCGATGTTCTGGGCCAGGGCCTCGCCGGTGCTCTGGATGACGGCGGTGTTCATGCCCACCACCTCGCCGTTGGCGTTGACCAGCGGGCCGCCCGAGTTGCCGGGGTTGATGGCCGCGTCGGTCTGGATGAGGCCCTGCAACTGTTCGTCGGCCGCCCCGATGGAGCGGTCCTTGGCCGACACGATGCCCTTGGTGACACTCGGCCCGCCGGGCAGGGCCAGGGCGTTGCCGATGGCCAGCACGTCGTCGCCCACCCGCAGGTCGGCCGAGCTGCCGAAGCTCACCGTGGGCAGGCCCTTGGCGTCGCGGATGCGGACCACGGCCACGTCGACCGACGGGTCGCTGCCCACCAGGTCGGCGTCGCGCGCCGTCTGCTCGTTGTTGAGGGTGACCTTGATCGACGTGGCCCCCCGCACCACGTGGGCGTTGGTCAGCACGTCGCCGTCGCCGGTGATGATCATCCCCGTCCCCGCGCCCGAGGCGGGCACCGCGTCGCCCAACAGGCCCCGCTGGAAGGCCTGGGTCTTGATGGACACCACGCCGGGCTGCACCCGTTCGAGGATCCCCTGGATGTCATGGGGCTGGGCGATGACGCTGCTGTTGCGGCCAAAGGCGCTGTTGGCGCCCGTCTTGGCCGGGCGGTCGACCAAGGAGATGAGGCCCGCGCCGATGAGCCCGCCGATCACCGCCGCGATCAGCAGCGGCACGACCGCCCCCATCGCCGGCGCCCGCCGCCCTTGCCTTCCCATGGTCGGTTCGGCGTCGGCAGGCGGCGCTGAACCGCCCAATGGAGCGGCGGGAGGGCCGGGCGCGGTCACGTCCTCGTCGCCCAGATAGGCGGCTGCGGCCAGCAGGCCGGGCTCGGTGTCGTCGGCATCGTCGGCGGCGTCCTCAGCCACCGCGCGCGTAGGAGCACGCTCAGTGGCGGTATCGTCAGGGGTGCCATGTGCTCCGTGCGATGTCGCCGGCAGCAGGAAGTCCGGCCCGACCGGCTCGTTTCCCGGCTCGCGGGCGCTCACGTCTTCCACGTCTCATCCCTCCTTGGGGAACCTGGTGCCGCACTCCGCTCGTTGAAGAGGCCGGAGGTGTGATGGAACTCGAATGGATGGCGCAGGGGAAGTGCCGGGATGTCCCGCCTTCGGTGTTCTTCCCCAGCGATGGGGTTGGCGTTGACGCCGCCCGCCGGATCTGTGCCGACTGCCCGGTCAAGGCGCCGTGCCTGGAGTACGCGCTGCTCAACCGTATCGACCACGGCGTCTGGGGCGGAACTTCAGAGCGGGAGCGGCGGCGCATCGCTCGCCAGCGCCGGCTCACCCGGGCCGAACCGGCCCGCTAGGGCCCCGGTCCCCTGGCCCGCTAGGGCCCCCCGGTCACCGCCCGCTAGGACCCCCCGGTCAGGGCCTCGATCACCCCTCGGCACGTCCGACGCAGCCGGTCGGCGAGGGGCAGCCGACGGGCCGAGGGCATCGACGCCGCGGCCAGGGCCACGTCCTCCAGCGGCGCGTCGCCCACCGCCGTGTAGACCAGGCCCCCCGCCTCCCAGGTCACCACGTCCCCGCCCGGCCAGGACCAGCGCACGGCCCCGCCCCGCCCGATACGCACCCGCTCACCCCCCTTGGGCAGATCGCCCGATTTGAGCCGCCCGGCCTGGGCGAAGAGCGACAGCGCGTGCAGCCCGTCGCTGTAGAGCACGTGCACCACATGGCCCCGCACGAACGCGCCCACCCGGCGGTACTCGCCGTCCAGCCAGGCCGGGGCCCGGAAGGGGGCGGGCACCGCAGCCATGGTCCGGGGGTGCTCGGTGTGGGCCGGGGCCGGGGCCCGCAGGGCCGCGGGCTTGACGGCCGGGCCCGCCCGCAGCTCCTTGACCTCCACCAGCCGCACCAGCGCGCCGGTGCGGTCGAGTAGCTCCCGGCGCAGGACCAGGCCGGTGGCGGAGTCGACGGCCATGCGCTCGCTGAGCAGGCCGTGCTCGAGCACCAGCACCTCGACCGTGGGCCTGCCCGCCACCGACCCGTCCGCCCCGGTGGCCAGCTCGTACTTGCTGGCCAGAGGGGCGTCGTCGGTGTGGCCCGCGCCGCCCGGCCACAGGAGCGACCAGCCCGCCTCGTCGAGGAGGAAGCGGGTGTCGGCGCCGACCACCGTCTCCTGGCCAGGCCCGGTCATGCGCATGAGCCCGTCGGCCGACGACACGTCCAACTCGGCCACGTGGCCGCCCCGGCGGTCCACCCACTCCACCCGGACCCGGGCCTCGAAGGACTGCTGCCGGGCCGCCCGCTTGGCCTGGTCGAGGGGGCTGTCCTTGGCCTGGACGGTCCCCGGGGCCAGCAGCAGGGCCGCCGGGAGGACGAGAACGAGGGCAAGGCGCCTCATGGCCGGAAGTCCACGGGGACGGCGGCGGGCGCCAGTTGGGTGGGCTCCTGGTTCACGCCCGAGGTGGCGTGGACCTCGACCAGGGTGGCCACCTTGGGCGAGACCGGGTGGTCGGCCGGGGCCCACTGCACGAGGACTGCCGCGGCCGCGGCCGCGGCCGCCGCGGCCACGGCCGCCAACGGGCCGCGTCGGACGGTCCGGGGGGCGGGGAGGCGCAGCACGCCGGGCGGGTCGACAGGCGGCAGCTCGCGCACCAGGCTGCGGGTGCGGTCGACGGCGGCCAGCTCCGACGTGCAGAACGCGCAGCGCGACAGGTGGGCGCGTACCGCCACGGCCTCGTGGTCGGCCAGCTCGCCGTCGAGGAGGGCGCTGAGCTCGTCGGTCAGGTGGCCCGCGGCGTCGGTCATCCCAGGGCCTCGCGGAGCAGGGCCCGGCCCCGGTGGATGCGGCTCCGCACGGTGCCCACCGGGATCTCGAGGGCGTCGCCGATCTCCTGGTACGACAGCCCGGCCACGTCGCACAGCACGACCGCGGCCCGGAAGTCCTCGGGGAGCCGCGTGAGGGCGGCTTGCACGTGGTCGGGGAGGACCTCGGCGGCCAGCGCCTCGTCGGCCGAGGGCTGGGGCGGCAGGACGCGGTCGGCGTTGTCGCCCAGCGCATCGGCCGGACGGCGCCGGCGGCGTCGAACCTCGTCCAAAAAGGCGTTCGTGGTGATGCGGCTCAACCACCCCTCCATCGACCCGGGCCGGTAGGTCGCCAGTCCTCTGCGGACACGGAGGAGCACCTCTTGCACGAGGTCCTGAGCGTCGTCGTGGTTGCCCGTGAGCCGGTACGCCACCGTGTAGAGGAACCGCCCGTGGTCACGGGCCACGTCCTCCCACGAGGGCGGCTGCTCCCCGTTGTCCATCACGAAGAACGCCGCCGGGGGAGGTCGGGGTTCCCGGCCGTCGCTACGAGGGCGGCCGCTTGTCCTCGTCGTCCTCCTGGTGGCCGTCGTTCACACCCTGCTTGAACTCCTTGGACGCCTGTCCCAGGGAACGGGCCAGCTTGGGCAGTCGGGCCCCGCCGAACAGCAGCAGGACGATGATCAGGACGATGATGAGTTCGGGCGCACCAATGCCGGCCATCGAGCACTCCTAGGAAACGGCCGCGACCACGGGGTCGAGGTCGTCGGGATCGGTTACTGAGAACGGTACCGCCCCGAGGCACGCGATCACGAGTGCAACGCCCAAATCGGCCCAACGCTGGAGCTGTTGCCGGACTTCGGCGATCGTGCCCACCAGCCTGCCCAGGCGGTAGTCGGCCAGGGTGGTCGTGGGCGAGATGGTGCCGGACGGGGCGGTGGCCTTGAGCCGCTCGAAGCGGCGTTCGAGGTCCTTCTGGTCCTCGCCGACCAGCGTGTAGAGGCCGAGCGAGAGGGTGAAGTCGTCAGGGCCCTTGCCGTGTTGGGCCGCGGCCTGGCGGGCGTGGGCGGCCCGGGGGGCGTAGTCCTCAGGGGTCCACTGCCAGCAGGTGTTCCAGCCGTCGGCCTTGGCCGCGGCCAGCTCGACCAGCTTGGGGCCGCGGCCTCCCAGCCAGATGGGCGGCGAGGGCTGCTGGACGGGGGCGGGCTTGTTGCGCAGCCCGTCGGCTCGGAGGAAGCGGCCGTCGTAGTCGAAGGGCGTGTCGGGTGCGATGGCGAAGCAGCCGCGCATGACGTCGACGGCCTCGGCCAGTCGGGCCAGACGCTCCTTGGGCGGTGGCATGACCTGGCCGGTCTGGTCGTAGTCGGGCTCGAACCAGCCCGCGCCCAGGCCCACGGTGAGGCGGCCTTGGGACACGAGGTCGATGCCGGTGAGGGCCTTGGCCGCGACCGTGGGCGGGCGGACGGGGGTGGCCAGCACCAGGGTGCCGAGGCGGGCGGTGGTGGTGCGCCGGGCCAGGGCGGCGAGGGTGGGGATGGGGTCGAAGCCGGGGAAGAGGCCGGGCGGGCCGCCGTACTTGTCGATCGACCAGCCGATGTGGTCGCTCAGCCAGAGGGAGTCGAAGCCCTTGGCCTCGGCCGCGGTGGCCCAGTGGACGAGGGTGTCCCAGTCGAGGGGGTCGACGCCGGGGACGGAGAAGTCGTACTGCGGCAGGGCCAGTCCGACGTGCACGGTGTGCGAGCGTAGGACGGTGCTGGAGTGCGTCGTGAACGTGAGCGAGGGGCGGCGGGCGGCGGTGGTGGCCGCCTTGGCCGAGGCCGCGGGGGCCGCGCTGTGGGACCTGCACAGTGATCCCCACCACAACCGGGCCGTGTTGACGCTGGGCGGTGTCGACGTGGAGGAGGCGGCCCGGGCTGTGGCTGTCGTTGGTGTGCAAATGATCGACGTGTCCGTGCACTCAGGGGCGCACCCGCGGATCGGGGCGGTGGACGTGGTTCCGTTCGTGCCGCTGGACGGGACGGGATTGGACGCGGCGGTGGCGGCCCGGGACCGGTTCGCGGCGTGGGCCGGGTCGGTGCTGGACGTGCCGTGCTTCCTGTACGGGCCGGAGCGGTCGCTGCCCGACGTGCGGCGGGACGCGTTCGGGTCGTTGGCGCCGTCGTCCGGCCCTTCGGCGCCGCATGCAACGGCGGGCGCCATGGCCGTGGGGGCCCGGGGCGTGCTGGTGGCCTACAACCTGTGGCTGGCGCCGGGCGTCGGCGTGGACGCGGCCAGGGCCGCGGCCCGGTCGGTGCGCGGGCACTGGCCCGGCGTGGTGCGGTCGCTGGGGCTCGACGTGGGCGGACAGGCCCAGGTGTCGTGCAACCTGCTGGCCCCCGACGCGGTGGGCGTGGCCGACGTGTACGACTTCGTGGCCGCGCTCGTCGACGGACGGGTGGCCCGGGCCGAGCTGGTGGGGCTTGTGCCCGCCTCGGCGTTGTCGGCCGTAGCCTCGTCCCGATGGGCCGAATTGGGCCTGTCGCCGGAGCGGACGATCGAGGGGCGGGGGTAACGATCGAGGCCCGCCCTGGGGTCAGGACGGGCCTCGATGGGGGAAGTTCGGTGGGGCGACGGGGGTCGTGGGGCCCGCCGCCCGGAGTGTGTGTCGTGTGCGGCCTGTTCGGCTGCGGCTTTAGGCGGATGCCGCTCCGCCGGCCTTGCGGGCCATGGCCCGGGCCCGGCGGATGCGACGACGCTCCCGCTCGCTCATGCCGCCCCAAATGCCGAACTTCTCGCCGTTGGCCAGCGCGTACTCCAGGCAGTCCTCCCGGACCACGCAGCCCCGACACACCTCCTTCGCCTCTCTCGTGGACGCTCCCCGCTCGGGGAAGAAGAGGTCGGGATCGACCCCCAGGCAGTTCGCTTGGTCCTGCCAGTTGCGCTCTTCGTCCTCGTTCAACATGTGCAGCAGTCGCTCCATGGCACCTGGCCCTTCCCTCTGGTTGCACCCAAGGGCGGGCTCCCCGTGCGGCCGAGGTCTCCATCGCGGTCGCCTCTGGGGTATCCCACCCTTGTAATTACAACAATGTCATCATCCCTCGTTCGACTCGGCTGCGCAAGGGGAGATTTGGGGCGGTGCCCGGCGAGGCGGACTCTGGAGGACATAGCCCCGCGAATCCACGCGCTATGTCCTCCAGACAGCGAAAGGGCCGGGGGGCTAGGGCTGGCGGTGGGCGCGCTTTTGCTCGATGAAGTCGACGAGCACGTAGTCGCCCAGCGTCTCCGGCGTGGTGAAGAAGGCCCGCCCCCGGTTCAGCCGGGTCAGCTTCTCGATGAAGTCCCGCAGGTACGACGTGGCGTCGAGCATGAACGTGTTGATGCGGATGCCCTCGCGCGTACACCGGGAGACTTCGGCCAGCGTGGCGTCGACCGTCTCCTGCACCGGCGGGTAGTTGAAGAACACGTTCCCGTCGGCCATCAGGTGGGCGGTGGGCTCGCCGTCGGTGATCATGATGATCTGCTTGGTCCCGGTCTGGCGGGCCAGCATCCGCCGGGACAGCACGAACCCGTGCTGCATGTTGGTCCCGTACACGAAGTCCCACGACACCTCGGGCAACTGTTCCGGCCGAAGCTCTCGGGCCACCTCGGAGAAGCCGACGATGCCCAGGAAGTCCCGTGGGAACTGCGAGGCGATCAGCGAGTGCAGGGCCATGGCCACCTTCTTGGCCGCCAGGAAGTTGTCCCGCATGGGCATCGAGAGCGACAGGTCGAGCATGAGCACAGTGGACGTGCGCACCAGCGTCTCGGTCCGCTCCACCTCGAAGTCCTCGGGCGACAGCCGCACCGGCACTCCCCCGCCCGTGCGCACCAAGGCGTTGCGGACCGTCCGCTCGATCGAGAGGTTGAACGGGTCCCCGAACTCGTAGGGCTTGGTCTCGTACGTCCGCTCGTGCCCGATGCCCGCCCGGTCCTGCTGGTGCCGTCCCAGCTTGTCCCTGGCCAGCTTGGTGAACAGGTCGTTCAAGGCGTTCGAGCCCACCTTGCGCAGCCCCTTGGGCGTGAGCTCCAGCCGCCCCTCCCGCTGCTCGATCAGGCCGGCGTCCTTCAGCAACTGGGTGAGCTCGGCCAGCCGTTCGAGCGACCTTGCCGCGTCGTCGCCCAACAGCTCGCGGGCCCGGTCCAGGTCCACGTCGGCCAAGGCTCCGGGCGACGACGCCGAGCGCAGCAGGTTCTCCAACTGGTCGATGTCGCCCAGCCGGTCCATGAGCCCGGCCGCCTCGGCGAAGCCCAGCGGGTCCTGCCCCGAGAAGTTGTACGACCGGTCCCAGCCCGCGCCGGGGAAGGCGGCTTGCAGGTTGCCCGCCAGCCGGTCCATCTGCCAGCGCAGGTCCATGTCCTCCAGGAGCTGTTGGGCCAGGCCCTGCAACTGGGCCCGCTGCTCCGGCGTCATCGAGTTGAGCATCGACTGCATGGCCGCCATCTGCTGAGCCAGGTTTTCGAGCAGCTCGTCCAAGGACGACGGGTTCCCCGGGAAGAAGTCGCCGTACTCCTGCATGAACTGGTCGAAGGCGGCGGTGGTGTCGTGCCCGGCCTCGCGCATCTCCAGCAGCTCGTTCAGCGCGTTGAACATGTCCTTCATGCGCTGCATCTGCTCGGGCGACACGTCCGACATGGCGCCCGCCATCTGGTTGAAGTAGCTCTGCATGAGCTGCTGGCGCAGCTTGTCCACCAGTTCGTCGAACCGCTCCCTGGCCTCCGACGACGTGAACTCGTACTGCTGGAGGTCCCGCACCATCCCGGCCAGGTCGGGGGGCAGCATGTCGAGCTGCATCCGGCGCTCGGCCGCCACCTCCTCGGTGATCTCCTGGCGCCGCTCGTCCCCCGACGCCCGGGCCTCCTCCACCAGCTCGGAGATGCCCTCGCGCTCCATGTCGACCACGTCGCGAAGCTGCTGGGCCACGTCGTCGTAGACCCCGCCCAGGTCGTATCGCTCCAACTCGTCCCGACGCCGCCTGCGCAGCTTCTCCAGCAGCTCGCGCATGCCCGCGATGCGCTCGTTGTTCCGGTCGTTGAAGCCCTGCTGCATCATGCGGCGAAGGGCCGAGTTCAGGTCGCCGTGGTACAGCAGGTCGTCGGTGATCTGCTCCAGCACCGACTCGGCATCGAGCTCGAAGCCGACCTGGGTGCCGTCCCAGCGCGAGTAGCTGTACCGGACGGGCACGGCGGTTAGCGGCCCCGGTAGGTGGCCCGGCCCCCCGCCGCCTCCTTGTTGAGCCGCTTCGACAGGTGCAGGCCCTCCAGCACGAACTCCACGGCCGACGCCACCGAGCCCGGCGTCTCGCTCCCCGCCAGGTCCATGACCGGCCCCCGCAGGTCGGGCAGCTCCGACAGGGCCTCGATGTAGCGGGCCGAGCTGACGTCGTCGCCCGTGTGCACGATGGTGCCCTCGTCGAACGAGGCCATGGCGTCGCGCAGCCGGTCCATGGGGCAGCGCTCCTTGAACACGGTGAGCACGGCCGAGCGCAGCAGCCGCTCGATGACCTGCTCGTCCCGCCCCTCCTCCAGCGTCTCCACCTCGACCTTGCCCGCGGTCGACGAGGCCAGCGCCTCCAGGTCGCTCACCCGGGGGACCACGTCCTTCTCGCCCAGCCGCAGCGCCCGACGGGCCGCGTTGGCGATCAGGGTCTCGTAGTTGGAGATGGACAGCCGCACCGACACGCCCGAGCGCTGGTTCACGTGGGCGCTGGCCCGGGCCAGGTGCGAAAGGGTGGCCACGATCTCGGCCATGAAGTCGGGCACCTGCACCCGCAGGCCGAGGGCGTCGAACGGCCTGGCCTCCTGGCGCACCACCTCCAACTCGGTTTCCACGTCGAGCGGGTAGTGGGTGCGGATCTGGGCCCCGAAACGGTCCTTCAGCGGGGTGATGATGCGGCCCCGGTTGGTGTAGTCCTCGGGGTTGGCGCTGGCCACCAGCATCACGTCGAGGGGCAGGCGGATCTTGTAGCCCCGCACCTGCACGTCCCGCTCCTCCAGCACGTTGAGCAGGCCCACTTGGATGCGCTCGGCCAGGTCGGGCAGCTCGTTGATGGCGAACACGCCCCGGTTGGTCCGGGGGACCAGGCCGTAGTGCAGGGTGAGCTCGTCGGAGAGGTACCGGCCCTCCGCCACCTTGATGGGGTCGACCTCGCCGATGAGGTCGGCGATCGAGGTGTCCGGGGTGGCCAGCTTCTCCCCGAACCGGTCGTCACGGTGGACCCATTCGATGGGCGTGTCGTCGCCCTTTTCGGCCACCAGATCGCGGGCGTGCTTGGACACCGGGTGGTACGGGTCGTCGTTGATCTCTGAGCCCGCCACGACGGGCATCCACTCGTCGAGCAGGCCCGTGAGCGAGCGGATCATGCGGGTCTTGGCCTGCCCACGCTCTCCCAGGAAGATGATGTCGTGCCCGGCCAGGAGGGCGTTCTCCAACTGGGGCAGCACCGTGTCCTGGTAGCCCAGCACCCCGTCCACCAGCGGCGTGCCCTCGGCAATGCGGGCGGCGGCGTTGCGCCGGACCTCCTCCTTGACGGGCAGGGACTCCCAGCCCGCCTCACGAAGCTGCCCCAAGGTGGCCGGTCGAGAGGTCATGGGCGCACTCTACGCTCGGCCCGAATGAAAGGTTTCCTGGGCGCGGTCATCGCCATCCTGCTGGCCGCGGGCGCGGTTGCGGTGGTGCTCGACAACCGCCCCGTGGAGGTGCGCACGGTCCCCACCGACGAGTCCCGGTTGCGCCCGGGACAGGCCGAGGTGACCGGCGCCGCCACCCTGGCCCAGGCCGACTCGGCCGTCGGCCCGCCCCTGGCCATGCCGCTCAACATCCCCAAAGGCCAGGCCACGATCACCGGCGCGCTGGTCGGCGGCACGCGGGTGTCGATCGTGTGGGACGGCGGGCGGCCGATGGCCCTGAGCGGCACGGGCTCAGGCAACGCGGGCTCGCTCGACGCGGCCGGCGCGTCCGTCGAGGTCACCGCCGCGGGCGTGCGCTGGCTGCTCGACGGCGAGCCCCGGTCGCTGGCCCCCGGCCGCTACACGGTGGTGGCCCCCGTGGCCGTGGGCGCGGCGGGGCTGGCCGCGCCGCGCGACCGGGTCGACTTCACGGCCGATACCCAGACCACGGTCACCACGCGGGGCGGGGCGTCCGTGCTGCTGCCCCTAGGCCCGATCACCCTCGAAGGCCCTGGCGCGGTGCGGCTGGAGGGCCGCCTGCGGGTGCGCACGGGGACGGCATCGGCCCGGCCCGCCGGGGCCGCGTCGTTCGGGGCCGCGCCCTACCGGATGATGCTCACCCCCGGCCCGTCGGGCTTGCAGCTTGTCGGGCTGTTCGAGGGACCGAGACACGGGTAGGTTCGCCGCCGTGCGCGCACACCGGCGGTTGGGGACGGCACTGGCGGCCGCGGCGATCGCAGGCGGCCTCGGCGTGGGTGCCGGGGTGATAGGCCCGTCGCGGGCCTCGGAGCCCGCTTCCAGCACGGTGGCCGTCCCCCCGGCCCAGGGCGGCACGGCCACCGCCTCGTGGACGGGCACCATCCCGGCCTCGGCCCCCAACCTCCTCGGCCAGTGCAGCGACGACGTCTTCGCCGACGCCCACGCCGTCGCCTTCAGCGTCCCCGCGGGCCTCTACGACACCAAGTCGGCCACCTTCACCTTCGAGCTCACCTGGACGCCGTCCAACCCAAACGGCGACGCGAC
>DASYMT010000508.1:0-3187 GCA_036008925.1 Acidimicrobiales bacterium
CCCCTTCCGCTAGCCCCTCACAAACCTCAGATCGGAATCCGGCCAGAAATGGCCGGATTCCATATCAGCGTTTGGTCACGGGAGGTGCTTCCGAGCGTGCACTGGGCGTACACGGCACTGGGGGGTCGTAGGCTGGGGCGAGATGCAAGCGCCCGACAAGGTCGCGGCCCCCCGCCGCCGCACCCGACTGATCCACGTCGGCACCGTCCCCGTGGGGGGCGACTCGCCGATCACCGTGCAGTCGATGACCACCACCAAGACGGCCGACGTGGAGGGGACCCTCCAACAGGTCTACGCCTTGGCCGCGGCGGGCGCCGACATCGTGCGCTGCACCTGCAACGAGCCCGAGGCGGCCGAGGGCCTGGCCCAGATCGTGCCCCGCTCGCCCGTGCCGGTCATCGCCGACATCCACCACCAGTACCGCATGGCCCTGGCCGCGCTGGAGGCCGGGGTGCAGGGCCTGCGCCTCAACCCCGGCAACATCCGCAACCCCGAGCACATCAAGACGGTGGCCCGGGAGGCCAAGGACCGGGGCGTGCCGATCCGCATCGGCGTCAACGCCGGATCGCTCGACCAGCGCCTGTACGACAAGTACGGCGGGGCCACGGCCGAGGCCATGCTGGAGTCGGCCCAGACCGAGCTGGCCTACTTCGACGAGGTCGGCTTCCACGACGTGAAGATCAGCGTGAAGGCGTCCAACGTCCCGCTGATGATCCAGGCCTACCGCCTGCTGGCCGACCACACCGACCACCCCCTGCATGTGGGCGTGACCGAGGCCGGGCCGCTGCCCACCGGGCTCATCAAGGCCACCGCGGGCATCGCCACCCTGCTGGCCGAGGGCATCGGCGACACCATCCGCTTCTCCCTGACCGCCGACCCGGTGGAGGAGGCCAGGGCGGGCCGCCAGCTCCTCGAGTCCATGGGGCTGCGGGAGCGCAAGACGGTCGACCTCATCGCCTGCCCGTCGTGCGGACGGGCCGAGATCGACGTGATCCAGGTGGCCAAGGACGCCATGGAGGCGTTCGGCGAAAGGCTCATCCCGCTCCAGGTGGCGGTCATGGGCTGCGTGGTGAACGGGCCGGGTGAGGCCCGCGACGCCGACATCGGCATCGCCGCAGGCCGCAAGAAGGGCCACCTGTTCGTCAAGGGCCAGAACGTGGCAGTGGTGCCCGAGTCGGAGATGGTGGAGGCCCTCGTCGAGTGGGCCGAGTTCATCATGGAGCACGGGGTCGACGCCGCCTTGTCGAAGGCCGACCTCACCGCGGCCAAGGCCGCGGCCGACGCCGACCGGGCCGCCCTGCTCGACGAGCAGGGGGCCGACGCCAACGACGCGGGCGCCCGGGTGGAGCTGATCAGGAAGACGGTGAGCGGGGCCTAAGCGCCCGAGCCGCTGCCCCTTCGCCCCGGTTTGGCCCGTTTTCTGCACGGTCGCGGCTGGCCACGGGCTAATTCGGTGCCCAGGACGGCGAGGGCGGGGGAGACTGGCGGGCATGGACTACGAGATCCGGCCCGTCACCGACGACGAGTACCCGGCCTTCAGCCGCAGCATCGAGAGCGCCTTCGGGTACCTGCCCAACGCCGAGGAGGAGGTCCTCTGGCGCAAGGGCACCGAGTTCGACCGCACCCTCGCCGCCTTCGACGCGGGCGAGATCGTGGCCACCGCGGCGGCCATCACCATGGAGCAGACGCTGCCGGGCCTCACCTCGATCCCCGTGGCGGGCGTGACCGCCGTCGGGGTGGCCTCCACCCACCGGCGCCGGGGCCTGCTCACCCGCCTCATGGACCGCCAACTCGACGACGTGGCCGCCCGGGGCGAGTCGGTCGCCCTCCTCACCGCGTCGGAGAGCGTGATCTACGGGCGCTTCGGCTACGGGTGGGCCACCTCCCACGCCCAGGCGGCCATCGAGACGGACCACAGCCGCTTCGCCGTGCCCCTGGCCGACACCGGCCGCATCCGGCGCATCGACGCGGAGACGGCGGTGAAGGTCCTGCCCGCCCTGCACGAGCGCATCCGCCGGCTCCAGCCCGGCGACATCTGGCGCGAGCCCGTCTTCTGGGAGATCGTGGCCGCCGACTTCGAGCACAGCCGGGACGACGCCGGGCCGCAGTTCTGGGCCGTGCACGAGTCCGAGTCGGGGGAGCCGGACGGCTTCACCCGCTACCGGTTCAAGAGCCACTCGGAGCACGGCCTGCCCGAGAGCACGCTGCTGGTGACCGACCTCATGGCGGTGTCGCCCGACGTGGAGGCGGCCCTGTGCCGCTATGTGCTCGACATCGACCTGGTGCGGCACTGCCGCTTCTTCTTCCGCCCGGCCGACGACCCGTTCCGCAGGAGGCTGGCCGACCCCCGCCGCTACCGGGTCGAGGGGGTGTTCGACCACGTGTGGGCCCGCCTGCTGGACATCCCGGCCGCCCTGTCGGCCCGTCGCTATACCAGCGACGGCGAGGTCGTCATCGAGGTGCACGACGCCTTCCGGCCCGCCAACACCGGGCGCTATCTGCTGGAGGGCTCGCCCGAGGGGGCCATGTGCATGCACACCAGGGACGAGGCCGACATCGCCGTGGGGGTCGAGGCGCTGGGCGCCGCGTTCCTGGGCGGCGTGTCGTTCGCCTCGCTGGCCGCCGCGGGCCAGGTGGAGGAGCGCAAGGCAGGCGGCATCCGCCGGGCCGACGCCCTGTTCCTGTCGTCCACCGCCCCCTTCTGCCGCACGGGCTTCTAACCGTGCCCCCCTCTCCCCGGTCTGGAGGACATACCGCGTGTTTTCGCGGGGCTATGTCCTCCAGACGGGCCGAATAGCCTCAGGCGAATAGCCTCGGCCGAATGGCCAAGCAGCCCATCCTCACCCCGCGCGCCGACGACTTCCCCCGGTGGTACCAGGACGTCGTGGCCAAGGCCGAGCTGGCCGAGAACGGCCCGGTGCGGGGCACGATGGTCATCCGGCCGTGGGCCTACGCGGTGTGGGAGCACGTGCAGTCCGAGCTCGACCGGCGCATCAAGGCGGCGGGGGCCAAGAACGCCTACTTCCCACTTTTCATCCCCGAGGAGTACCTCCACAAGGAGGCCGAGCACGTCGAGGGGTTCAGCCCCGAGCTGGCCGTCGTCACCCACGCCGGCGGCGAGGAGCTGGCCGAGCCCGTCGTCGTGCGGCCCACGAGCGAGACCGTCTTCGGCGAGTACATGGCGAAG
>DASYMT010000509.1:0-2571 GCA_036008925.1 Acidimicrobiales bacterium
GGCATGGTCGGAGAGCATGCCGACGGGGTGTGACAACATCCCTCGGGATGAGCGAGTTCCTGATCATCACCGGCATGTCCGGCGCGGGCCGCAGCACCGCGGCCGACACGTTCGAGGACGGCGGGTGGTTCGTGATCGACAACATGCCGCCGTCGCTCATCGGCAAGGTGGCCGGGCTGATCAGCAGGCCCAGTCCCAAGGCCACCAAGCCCACGAAGCCCGCGGCGGCGGCCGAGCCCGAGACCGAGCGGGTGGCGCTGGTGGTGGGCCGGGCCGGGCCCGAGTACGTCGAGGCCCTGAGCGCGGAGATCGCCGCCCTCCGAAAGGCCAAGCACGACGTGCGCATCCTCTTCCTCGACGCGGCCGACGACGTACTGGTCAGGCGCTTCGAGGGCACCCGCAGGCGCCACCCCATGGCGGCCGAGTCGGTGAGCGAGGGCATCCGCAGGGAGCGCACCATCCTCGAGGCCATCAAGTCGCAGGCCGACGTGGTGGTGGACACCAGCGAGCTCAACGTCCACCAGCTCCGGGGCCGGCTCATCGACCTGTTCGAGCGGGACCAGCCGGGCGTGGGCATGAAGACCACCGTCGTGAGCTTCGGGTACAAGCACGGCATCCCCCTCGACGTGGACCTCGTGTTCGACTGCCGCTTCCTCCCCAACCCGCACTGGGTCGACGAGCTGCGCCCCCTCACCGGCCTGGACGATGCCGTGCGCGAGTACGTGATGCAGCAGCCCGAGACCGGCCAGTTCCTGGAGAAGCTCGACGACCTCCTCGGCCTGGTCCTGCCCGCCTATGTGAAGGAGGGCAAGGCGTACCTCACCGTGGCCGTGGGCTGCACCGGCGGCCACCACCGCAGCGTGGTGCTGGCCGAGCAGGTGGCCGGCCTCATGGAGGGCCACGGCTTCAAGCCCACCCTCCTGCACCGGGACGTGCAGCGGTGAGCGGGCCGCTTCCCGCACGCGGGCCGAGGGTCGTGGCCATCGGGGGCGGGCACGGGCTGGCGGCCACCCTGCAGGCGGTGCGCCGGTATGCCGGCGACGTCACCGCCATCGTGAGCGTGGCCGACGACGGCGGCAGCAGCGGCCGGTTGCGCGACGCCCTCGGCATCCCCGCCCCCGGCGACCTGCGCAAGTGCCTGGTCGCGCTGGCCGACCCCGAAGCGCCGCTGACCCAGGCCTTCGAGCACCGCTTCGACGCGGGCGAACTGGAGGGCCACGCCCTCGGCAACCTGGTGATCGCCGGGCTGGCCGCGGTGACCGGCGACTTCACCCGGGCCCTGGACGAGGCCGCCCGCCTCCTGGGCACGACGGGCCGGGTCCTGCCCGCCACCACCACCCCCGTCGTGCTCAAGGCCGAGGCGGCCCACGGCCCGGTCGAGGGCCAGGTGAACGTGTCCGAGGCGGGCCGCATCGCCCACGTGAGCCTGGTGCCGCCCGACGCCGAGCCGCCCGCGGCCGCGACCGAGGCCATCCAGCGGGCCGACCAGATCGTGATCGGCCCCGGCTCCCTGTTCACCAGCGTGTTGGCCGCGGTGGCCGTCCCCGGCATCCGCCAGGCCCTCGCCCAAACCCGCGCCACCAAGGTCTACGTGTGCAACCTGCGCCCGCAGGTCCCCGAGACGGCGGGCTACGACGTGGCCGCCCATGTGGACGCCCTGGTCGCCCATGGCGTGGACATGGACGTGGTGCTGGCGGATGAGCAGGCCCTCCCGTGGGGAGAAGTAGGCGTGCGGATGGCGACCGCGGCCCTGACAGGGACCGGCCCTGGGCACGATCCAGGCAGATTGGCAACCGCCCTCTCCGATCTGGTCGGATAGGGCCACAAGCGACGAGGAGGAGCGCGGCATGACGGTGCGCGTGGGCATCAACGGGTTCGGTCGGATCGGGCGCAACTTCTACCGTGCCGCCCGCGCGTCGGGGGCCGACGTCGAGGTGGTCGGCGTCAACGACCTGGTCCCGCCCGAGACCAACGCCCACCTCCTGAAGTACGACTCCACCCACGGCCGCCTCCAGGACGACGTGAAGGCCACGGGCGACGGCATCAGCGTGGGCGGCAGGGAGTTCAAGGTCTTCGCCGAGCGCGACCCCAAGAGCCTCCCGTGGGGCGACCTGGGCGTGGACCTGGTCATCGAGTCCACCGGCATCTTCACCGACGGGGAGAAGGCGGCGGCCCACATCGAGGCGGGCGCCCCCCGGGTGATCATCAGCGCCCCGGCCACCAACGTGGACGGCACCTTCGTGGTCGGCGTCAACGACGACACCTTCGACCCGGCCAAGCACAAGATCGTCTCCAACGCCTCGTGCACCACCAACTGCTTCGTCCCCATGATCAAGGTGCTCGACGACGCCTTCGGGGTGGAGCGGGGCCTGATGACCACGGTTCACGCGTACACCAACGACCAGAACCTCTTGGACCTGGCCCACAAGGACCTGCGCCGGGGCCGGGCCGCGGCGGCCAACATCGTCCCCAGCTCGACGGGCGCGGCCCGGGCCACCAGCCTGGTGCTGGAGGCCATGAAGGGGCGGCTGGACGGGACGGCGCTGCGGGTGCCGGTGCAGGACGGGTCGA
>DASYMT010000510.1:0-2546 GCA_036008925.1 Acidimicrobiales bacterium
CCCCGACCTGGACGAGGCCGAGGTGGCCCAGCTCCAGCACGTCCTCATCGCGACCGGCGCCAAGGACAAGGTCGAATCCCGCATCGCCGCCCTGCTCGACCAGTCGCTGGCCGCCCTGGACGACGTGCCGATTACGGCCGAGGCCCGCCGCGAGCTGGCGTCGCTGGCCGCATACGTGGCCGGCCGCGACCGCTGAGCCGGGCCAGCGCGGCCCGACCGCCCACCGGCCGCAGCGCGAAGAGCAGCACCAGGGCCAGCAGCCCCGCCGCGGTCCACACCACCCGGCCCAGCCGGGCCGTGAGCGGCGCGCCCGCAGGGGCGCCCACGTAGACCATCAAGGCCACCCGCTGGACCACGGCCGCGTCCTTGGCCCCCGGCAGCACCGGCTCGGCCACCACTGCCGCGGTCGTCGTGCCCGCAGGCAGGGTCCGGGGCGCGGACACCTTCACCGGCACCACCGTCGAGGCATGGGCCGCCAAGGTCACGCTCGACCGGCCGAGGTGCACCCACTTCGCAGCGCCGCCGTTGCCGCCCAGGCTGACGGTGCCGTCGGGCGCGATCGACGCGCCCTGCACGGTGAGCGAGACGGTGACCGGCTCGCCGGTCTTGTTCCAGAGGCGCACTCCGTCGTCCACGTGCTTGCCCGGACGCACCTGTTCGTGCAGCGCGGTGCGTCTGCCGTCGCCACTGGGGCCGAGCCCGAACGAGGCGGTCTCGATGGCGTCGGCCGGGCCAGCTCCGGCGACCAGCACGCCGCCGACTCCGGCGACCAGCACCAGGGCGACGAGCGCGGCGGCCCTTCCCCGTCTCACTGCCGCGCTGCTCACAACTGGACGGCCGTGACCACCAGCGTGCCCTTGTAGCTGCCCGGGGTCTGGCCGTTCGGCAAGGTCACGTCGAGCTTGGGATAGGACAGGTAGGTGCCGGACTGGCCCACCAGGTCGGAGGTGGTCACGTTCCGCACGGCCACGGTGAGGGCGTCGAGGATGGTCTGCACCTGGGCGGGCAGCAGGGCGTCGAAGACGGGGCCGGTGAGGGCGTTGCGCAGGGCGCCGGTCAGCGTGGCCGTGTCGACCAGCGAGCCCGCGGGCTGGTTGGCCACCAGCGTCTTGAGCCCGGTGGTAATGGCCGTGAGGGTGGTCGCGATGTTGGACACCGCGCCCGAGATCACCTTGCGGTTGGTGGGCGTGAAGGTGTTCGGCTTGTTGGGGTCGTTGGCGGCCAGGCCTGCGAAGTCGGGGGCGGTGAAGTCGCCCACCTCGCCCACCTGGGGGATGAGCGGGAGGCTGTTCAGGTCGGCCAGGTTCACGGCCAGGTCGACCGTCTTGCGGAAGCCCTCCACCGCGGTCATGGCGATGGTGCACGATCCGCCTTGGGCCTGGATGGCCGTGCACACCGCGCCGGTGGCCGTCTCGGCCATGTCGTACACGGGGACCACGACGGCCTGCGGGTTGAGCAGGTTCAGGGGGTTGGGCGGATAGGCCACGGCCACGTTGGCCGACGGCACCTTGGTGTTCCAGTCGTACGACGGGCCCGACGTCTTGTACAGGTGCGACAGGGTGGTGAGGACCTGAAAGCCAGAGCGGTCCATGGTCTGGTCGACCACGCGGACGCGGAAGGGCTGGCTTCGGGTGGTGCCGAAGTCGAGGGCGGTGAGGGGCTGGCCCAGCAGGTTCTCGACGTAGAGCGTGCGGCTGCCGCCCGGGTTGTTGAGCGAGACCGTGACCTGGTCGGCCCGGGCGGGCATGGAGGCGACGGCCGTGGCCGCGGCGAGGCCCGCGAGGGCGAGGGCCAGCAGGCGCGGGCGGCGGTTCGGGCCGCGGTTCATCGGGCGGCCCTGAGCATCAGCGCCCCGCACACCAGGAGGAGGAGGGCGACCGCAACAAGCAGTTCGACGCTCCCGCCAGTCCGGGGCAGGGCCAACGGCCGAGCAGGGACTTCGAGCGACACAGTCAACGGCATGCACGGAGTGTCGGCTCGCGCACACGCCGACCGAATAGCCCGAAGGGACGGTTTCGACCCTGCCGGATGGAACCAGTCGGACTAGTCACCGGCCAGAATTGGCCGTATGGACCAGATGGCGATGGCCGACCCGGTGCGGCTGGCGGTGTCGAGCGACAGCCCGTTCCAGCTCCTCGACCTCACCGAGCGGGTGGCGGGGGTGGTGGCCGGGGCCGGGCTGCACCACGGCATCGTCCACGTGTTCTGCCCCCACACGTCGTGCGGGCTGGCCGTCACCGAGCTGGAGGACGGGCTGCACGCGGACTTCGAGGGGGCGCTGGCCAGGCTGGCGCCGGTGGACGGCGAGTACGCCCACGACGACATGGGCCGCCGCCGCCAGAACCTCGAGCCGGACGAGCGGCACAACGGGTGGAGCCACATCCGGGGCCTTCTGGCCACCCAGCCCGCGGTCAGCGCGCCCATCCTCGACGGCGCCCTGGCCCTCGGCCGCTGGCAGCGCCTGTTCCTGGTGGAGCTGGACGGGCCCCGCCCCGAGCGCACGGTGGTGGTGCAGTGCTGGGGGGCTGCGGGCTCCGCTGCATGGT
>DASYMT010000511.1:0-2472 GCA_036008925.1 Acidimicrobiales bacterium
GGGCTATCCGGGCGGCCTCAAGACGCAGCGCTACAGCGACTTCATGGCGGCCAAGCCGGAAGAGGCCGTGCGCAAGGCCATCCGGGGCATGCTCCCGAAGAACACCCTCGGCCGCAACATGCTCAAGAAGCTCAAGGTCTACGCCGGCCCGACGCATCCCCACTTCGCCGAATCCCCGCAGCCGCTCGACTTGGCGCCCATCGCCAAGCGGGATGCGTCGTAAGGAGTACGAGTTGCCCAAGCCGCTCACCCAGACCACCGGTCGTCGCAAGCAGGCGGTCGCCCGCGTGCGCCTGCGCTCCGGGGCCGGCGCGCTGTCCGTGAACCAGCGGCCGATCGAGGACTACTTCCCCTCGGCCAGCCACCGCATGATCGTGACCGAGCCGCTGCGGCTCACCTCGCTGGCCGAGGCCTACGACGTGGACGCCACCATCGACGGCGGCGGCGTGGCGGGCCAGGCGGGCGCCCTGCGGCTGGGCATCGCCCGGGCCCTGGTCGAGCTCGACCCCGAGCAGCGCGGCCAGCTCAAGAAGGCCGGCTTCCTCACCCGCGACGCCCGGGAGAAGGAGTCCAAGAAGTACGGACTCAAGAAGGCCCGCAAGGCGCCGCAGTACTCCAAGCGGTAGCGCCGGCCCGCAGCCCGGCCCTGGCCCCCGACCGTTCTCGTCGCACCTGGTTGCGCTCTGCGGGCAGGACTGCGACGAGAATGCGGCTGTGACCCTCAAGTTCGGCACCGACGGCGTCCGCGGCGTCGCCAACGTCGAACTCACCCCTGAGCTTGTGCAGGCCCTCGGCCGCGCCGCGGCCCGCGTGCTGGGCGGCCCCTCGTTCGTGGTCGGACGCGACACCCGCGTCTCAGGACCGACCCTCCAGGCCGCCCTCGCCTCGGGCCTCGCCGCCCAGGGCGCCGACGTGATCGACCTGGGCGTGGTCCCCACCCCGGCCGTGGCCCACGCCTCGGCCACCCTCGGCCTCCCGGCGGCCATGATCTCGGCCTCCCACAACCCCTACACGGACAACGGGGTGAAGTTCTTCCTCCCCGGCGGGCGCAAGCTGTCCGACGAGGTCGAGGCCGCCCTCGAAGCCGCCCTCGAAACCGCCCTCGAAACCCCCCCCACGCAGCAGCCCGAGGGTGGAAGGGCCGCCCCGCCAGGCCCGCGCCCTCAAGGGGTCGACAGCCGGTACGAGGCCCACGTCCAGGCCTCCCTCGAAGGCCGCACCCTCGAAGGGCTGCACGTGGTGGTGGACTGCGCCAACGGGGCGGGCTCGGTCGTGGCCCCACGGGTGCTGAAAGCCCTGGGCGCCGCCGTCGACGTGCTGCACGCCGAGCCTGACGGGGTGAACATCAACGCCGGCTGCGGCTCCACCTACCCGGCCTCGCTCCAGCAGGCGGTGGTGGACCGCAAGGCCGACGTGGGCCTGGCCCTCGACGGCGACGCCGACCGGGTCCTGGCCGTGGACCACACCGGCGCCCTGGTGGACGGCGACCAGCTCATGGCCCTGCTCGCCCTCGACCTGCGGGACCGGGGCGGGCTGCACGGCGACACCCTCGTGGTCACGGTCATGAGCAACCTGGGCCTGCGCCTGGCCATGGCCGATGCGGGCGTGGCCGTGCACGAGACCCAGGTGGGCGACCGTTACGTGCTCGAGGCCCTGGAGGCCAACGGCTGGTCGCTGGGCGGCGAGCAGTCCGGCCACGTCATCTTCCGGGACCTGGCCACCACCGGCGACGGGCTGCTCACCGGGGTCCAGGTGCTCGACGTGCTGCGGCGCAGAGGCCGTCCGCTGGCCGACCTGGCCGCGGTCATGACCCGGCTGCCCCAGGTGTTGCGCAACGTGCGGGTGGCCAGCCGCGACGGGCTCGACGAAGCGCGTCCGGTGTGGGACGCGGTGGCCGCCGTGGAGCAGCGGTTGGGGCGCCAGGGCCGGGTGCTGCTGCGGCCCAGCGGCACCGAGCCGGTGGTGCGGGTCATGGTCGAGGCGGGCGACGAGGCCACCGCGGCGGCGGCGGCCGACGAGCTGGCCGCAGCCGTGGGCGAGTGGGGCAAGCTCGCCGCCACCACCTAGCCTGGGATCCTTATGTGCGGGATCATCGCCGTCCTGCGCCGCCCCGCCACGCGGCCCGCGCCCGACCCCGCTGCGCTGGTGTCGGCCCTCGACTTCGCCGACGCCGCCTTCGACCACCTGGACGAGGTGGCGGCCCGGCTGGAGCAGGTCAACCGCGACTTGGGCGGCGTGCCCGGCGTGCAGGCCCTCCTCGACGCAGGGGCGCGCCAACGGCTGGTCGAGGCCACGGCCCGCATCGGCGAGCAGGTGGCCCGCATCGAGCAGGACCTGGACGAGGGCAGGCGGCCCGCCAGCGAGGCGGTCAACGCGGCCATCGTCGGCATCAAGGACTGGCTGTGGGCCATCGGCCGGGACCGGGTGCGTGCAGCCGAGGAGGTGGCCGCCCTCGCAGGCCCCGGCCCGTCG
>DASYMT010000512.1:0-5842 GCA_036008925.1 Acidimicrobiales bacterium
GGCCGGGTTCCAGCACAGGTTCCCGATCATGGTGAACGGCACGACCATGGCCGGGAACACGGTCTGGCCCGCGATCTCGGTGGGCATGGGCCCCGCGGCGTCGAAGGCGGGCACCGCGGTGGTGGGGGTGAGCACCACGTCCACGTCGTCGAACAGCTCGGCCACCTCGTACTCCAGCCGCTCCCGCCACTTCACGAAGCGGGCGAAGCGGCCTACGGTCAGCGGCTCAGACGAGGCCAGGCCGTAGCGCACGAAGCTGTCGAACTCCTCCTGGCGCTCGGGCCACATGCCCTTCTCGAGGTCCTGCCACAGGTCGACGGCGCCGCTGGTGAGCCAGACCCTGATGGGATCGGTGAAGGCCATGGGCCGGTCGACCAGCTTGAGGGCCGCGGCGTCGACCAGGGCCATGGCCGCCTCCTCGGCCAACGCGCCGACCTCGGGGTCCACCACCGCGAAGCCCATGTCGTGCGACCACACGGCCCGCAGGCCCGCGGTGTCGAGCTCCTCGATGACCCGCTCGTAGCCGACGGCCGGAGCGGGCAGCGAGGCCCGGTCGCGGTCGTCCGGGCCCGCGCCCACGTCGAGGTGGCGGGCCGCGTCGGCCACGTTGGTGGTGAGCGCGCCGAACACCGACGTCTGCGACACCGCGGCGCGCGGATGAGGGATGCGGCCGTAGCTGGCCTTGAAGCCGACCAGGCCGCTGAAGCCCGCGGGGATGCGGGTCGAGCCGCCGCCGTCGCTGGCCGTGCAGAAGGGGACCATGGCCGCGGCCACCGCCGCCGCGCTGCCGCCGCTGGAGCCGCCTGGCGTGCGCTCCGGGTTCCACGGGTTGCGGGTGGTGCCCCACGCGGGCGTGGACGTGTAGCAGGTGGCGCCGAACTCGGGGGCGGCCGTCTTGCCCACCGGCACCGCGCCCGCGGCCCGCAGCCGGGCCACGTGGACGGAGTCCTGCTCCACCGGCGGGCGGCCCTTGTAGAGCAGCGAGCCATGGGACGTGGGCAGGCCCGCGCAGTCCTCCAGGTCCTTGACGCCGAAGGGCACGCCCGCCAGCGGTCCCGGGTCCTCGCCCGCCGCCACCTGGCGGTCGACCCGCTCGGCCGCCCGCCGGGCCAGGTCGGCGTCGACCGCCACGAAGGCGTTCAAGGCCGGGTTGGCCGCGTCGATCCGGGCCAGGCACTCGTCGAGCACGTCGACCGCCTTGCGCTCCCCCCGGCGGACCGCCTCGGCGGTTCCAATCACGCTTTCCATGCGTGGACGCTACGCCTTGATGCCGAAACGGGCGAATACGGACCGGGCGTCGGGGAACACGGTGCTGAGCGCGTCGAGCAGGTCCTTGGGCCGGGCCACCCGGTAGGCGGTGCGGGCCACGTAGAGCCGCAGCGCGCAGTCGACCAACTCGGGCCTGCCCAAGGCGGCCAACGCCTGCACCGGCTGCACGTAGACGCCCCGGTAGTAGGCCGACTGCCTGCTCTCCCAGAAGGTCATGGGCTCGCCCATGCGGCCCTGGGCCGGAGCCGGGATGGAGCGGCTGACGAACGACGCCAGCGCGTTCTCGTGCCGGGCCTCGGCCCAACTGGCCAGGCCCTCGTCCAGCCACGGCTCGCGGCCCTGGTTGTTCTCGACCAGGCCGTAGAACCACTGGTGGGCCACCTCGTGGGGTGTGGTACGGCCGGTGGTGCGCGGCCCCTGCATGACGTGCGTCGGGTACTCGATGCCGCCCTTCAGGTTGGGCTCCACCGCCATGGTGTAGACGGGCCAGGGATACGGGCCGTAGCGGGTGGAGAAGTCGTTGATGGTGTCGACGATCCGGCGCAGATACGGCTCGGGCTGCTCGGGCACCGACGCGTCGACGCCGACCGTCACCTTGGTCGGGCCCGCGTTGGCGGTGGCCGTCTTGAAGTGCCCGACCGACACGGCGAAGTCCTCCACCTTGTCCGCTTGCCAGCGGCCCGCGCCGTCGGGCACGCCGGTGGCCAGCACGTCGAAGCCGGGGGGCACGCCGATCGACGCGGTGAAGTCGGCGGTGGCCGCCATCGACGCCTCCGCGAACCCCGACGTGGCGGGCTCGACCGCCCAGCCCCCGCCCGGCTCCCACGCCAGGATGGGGAAGAAGGAGCCCAGGCGGATGGCGTCGCCGGTGCGCGACACGCGGTCGTCCACCGGCCGGGGCAGCGTGAGGGTGAAGTCGACCGTCGCGGCCGTCTCCCGTCCGGCCGACAGGCCGGGGCTGAGGGGCACGACCAGCGTGGTGGGGTTGGGCTGCTGGGTGGTCGCCGGGTGGGCGCCGACGCGGACGCCGGTCACGTCGAGGCGGGCGCCGACACCGGCCGTGCGAGGGCCGTTGGGCCACAGGCGGAACACCAGCCGGTCGGTGGGCAGGTCGGGCTTGAACGTGACCGCCACCTGGCCGGTCACCTTGTTCTCGGCGGGCTGCACGTCGATGCGCAGGATGTAGCGCGGGCGGTCGGCCCGGGGCTCAGCCCGCGTGGGCGGGGTGGGGCAGGTGCCGGGCGGGTTGGTAGTGGTCGTCGTCGGCTCGGCCGTGGTCGACGTGCTGGTGCTGGTGGGCGCACTGGTCGTCATGGTGGTGCGCGGGGCGGCGGACTTGGAGTCGGAGCAGGCGGCCAGGAGCAGCAAGACTGCGACGGTGGCCCTGACCCCGACCTGCGTGTGGCGCGTCTCCACGCCCTTGATCATCGCTTTGGACGAACGGTTCGGCGAACCAGTCGATGCATACGTCAACGGCTCGCAAGTCTGGCTGCGCGACGACGGGCCGGGTGGGACCACGATCGAATACCGCCTGCACCCGGTGGCCGACTTCCGCAGGCCGCCCGACGTGGGCACCTATGAGCTGTTCCCCGGGGTGGCGTTGGCGCTGGCCACCGGAGGCACCCCGGCGGCGTCGCCCGAGCGGCTGTGGGACGGGCTGGAGGCGTTCGCCGCCTATGGCGACGAGGTGGAGCCCGCGGTGCTGGCCGCGGCCGGGACCGAAGCCCTGGGCATCGCGCCCGACGGCGCGGGCCTGGTCGACCACAAGTCCATCGGCGACGAGTGGGAGCAGCGCGGCGGCAACGTGTCGATCGTCGAGCGGCTGTTGGAGCAGTTGCAGGCGTGAGCGTGGTGGTCGACGCGGTGACGATGGTCCGTCGTCTGCGGCGCGACCCGCGAGTCCCGCGGTCGGTGCGGGTCGTGCTGGTGGTGGCCGGGCTGTGGCTGCTGTCGCCCATCGACCCCATCCCCGACTTCATCCCCGTGCTCGGGCAGGTCGACGACGTGCTGATGGTGGCGTGGGTCGTGCGCTTCACCGCCCGGCGGGTGCCCCGGGCCGCCTTGGAGGAGGCGTGGCCCGGGGACCCTGCGGTGCTGGACCGGCTACTTCGCCGGCGTGGTCGGGACTGAAGGCTCCTCGGCCGCCTCGACCGCCTTTTGGCCGTTGCCTTCGTTGTTGTTGCCGCCGTTGTTGCTGCCGCTCTTGTTGTTGCCGCCGGCCAGCAGGCTGCGGGCCATCTGGAGGCCCGCCACACCCTGGGAGAGGGCCTGGGCCAGCGCGTCGGAAAGGCCCTGCGCCCCGTTGAGGACGATGAGCTGGTCGATGCCGCCGAACGGCTTGGCCGCGGCCTCCACGATGGCAGGCCAGTTCTCGGCCAACTGCTGGCCGATGACCGCCTCCTGGTTCTCGGCCAGGGCGTCGGCCCGGGCCTTGATGGCCTCGGCCTCGGCCATGCCCGTGGCCCGCACGGCCTCGCCCTGGGCCATCCCCTTGGCCTGGGTGGCGGCCGCCTCGGCCTCACCCACGGCCCGGGTGGCGTCGGCGTGGGCCAGGGCCTCGACCCGCACGTGCTCGGCCTCGGCCACGGCCTGGAGGCGCACCCGCTCGGCGTTGCCCGCGGCGGCCAGCTCGGTCTCCTGGCGCTGGGCCTCGGCCTGGGCGATGCGGGCGTCGCGCTCGGCCTTGGACAGGGTCACCTGCTCGTAGGCCTTGGCGTCCGCGGGCTTGCGGACGGTGGCCTGCAGACGCTGCTCCTCGCGGTGGGCCTCAAGCTCGGCCACCTTGGTCTCCTGGACCACGACCTCCTGCTTGGCCTGGGCCTCGCTGAGGGGGCCGGCCTGCTGGGCCTGGGCCGAGGCCTGGTCGATCTCGGCCTGGTACCCGGCCTGCTTGATCTGGCTCTCGCGCCGGGCCTCGGCTTTAAGCGCGTCAGCTCGCTGCTCGTTCTCCGTGGCCTCGCGGTCGGCGTGGGCCTGGGCGATGCGGGCCTGGCTGGCGACGGCGGCGGCGTGGGGCCGGCCCAGGTTCTCGATGTACCCGGTGGGGTCCTCGATCTCCTGAATCTGGAGCGAGTCGACGATGAGGCCGAGCTTCTCCATCTCCACACCCGACGACTCCCGGGTGAGGTGGGTGAGCTTCTCCCGGTCGCGGATCATCTCCTCGACCGTCATGTTGCCGACGATGGCGCGCAGGTGTCCTGCGAACACGTTGTGGACGCGGTTCTCCATCTGGTCCTGCTGGTCGAGGAACCGCCGGGCCGCGTTGGCGATGGACGTGAAGTCGTCGCCCACCTTGAAGATGACCACGCCCCGGATGCCGAGCGGGATGCCCTGATGGGTGACGCAGTCGATGCCCAACTCCGCTTCACGCAGGTCGAGGCTGAGACGGCGCACCTGCTGGACGCCGGGGAGGACGAGCGTGCCCTTGCCGGTCACGATCTTGAACCCCAGGCTCTCCTGGACGCCGTCCGGCGTGCCGTGCTCGCGCAGGCCGGAGATGATGAGTGCCTCGTTCGGCTCGGCCACCCGCCACATCGCTTTGAAGCACACGATGATGAACAGGAGAGCCGCCACGGCGAGGCCGCCGACGAATGCCATTTCTTTACCCCCAAAGGGTGACGCTACATCTTGGTGACGACGACAGTGCGAGGCGCGAAGTACTCGACGACCACGATGCGGCTGCCGGTGGAGATGGTCTCGTCGCTGTCGGCCGCATAGGCGTGAAACGCCTCTGAACCGCCGCGGACGGGGACCATCACCTCCCCCAGCTTCCCCGGGGCGATGGTGCCGGTCACCCGGCCCACCTTCCCGACCATCTGTTGGTCCGCCAACCCTGCTCCTGCTCTGGCGCTCTCTCACCACTCGGCTGGAGGAGCGCAGTCCCCGGTCGAGCAGTCTCAGTGTGGCACTTCCGCGCCGCTGTGCAAACGCCGTCTGGAGGACATAGCCCTGGAAAATGGCGCGCTATGTCCTCCAGACGTGGGGGCGGGGGGGGTCGAAGAGGACGTCGACGTGCTCGCCCCGCACCGCCGCGAACGCGTGCGGCCCCCAGCGCTCGGCCCCGGCCAAGGGCGACGGCAGCGCGTCCTCGGCGAACCAGCCCACGTCCCGCGTCTCCAGCGGGTGCGCCCGCAGCGACCCGCCCGTCATCCGGCACGAGAACACCAATGAGTACAAGGGGATGCGGGTGAACCCGAGCCGCATCCCATCGAGGGCGGCGATCAACTGCACGGGCTCGCACAAGATCCCCGTCTCCTCCTCGACCTCCTTGACCGCCACCTCGGCGGGCGAGTACCCCACGTCGGCCCAACCGGTCGGGTACAGCCACGCCCCCGAGTCGGCCCGCTGCACCAACAGGATCTCGCCCTTGTCGTTGCCCACCACCGCGCCGATCGCCACCTTGGGCGTCACGTAGCCGGCCACCCCCTGGCCCACCAGCTTGAGCCACTCGTCGGCCAGCACCTCGGCCTCCAGCTCGTAGCCCGCGGCGACCCGGATGTCGGCCGCCACCTTCAGCACCTCTTCGAACCGCTCCTGCTCGTAGAGGCTCTCGGTGAAGCCCAGCCCGGTGCGG
>DASYMT010000513.1:0-2035 GCA_036008925.1 Acidimicrobiales bacterium
AGCAGCACCCCGGCGGCCAGCACCACCTCGAGCGCGGCGAGCTGCACGGCGATGGCCCCGACCTTCCCCAGGAAGATGCCGGCCGGATCGAGCCCGGACAGGCGCAGGGCGTCACGGCCGCCGTCGGCCGACTCGATGGCAAAGGCCCGCTGGATGGCCAGCAGGGCGCAGAACAGCACCGCGATCCAGAAGAGCCCCGAGCTGGCCCGCTCCAGGATCCCCCGGTCGGGGTCCAGGGCGATGCCGAACAGCAGGAGCATCAGCACCGCGAACGGGGCCACCTGCTGGAGGGTGACGCGGGAGCGCAGCTCGACCTTGAGGTCCTTCCCGGCCACGAGGGCGGCGTCACGGAACAAGGGCCGGCTCCGGGGTCGGGCCGCGACGGACCAGGTCGGTGGTGCCGCCGACCAGCGTGACGACACGGTCGGCCAGCGCCTCGGCGCGGTCGAGCTCGTGGGAGGCGAACAGCACGGTGGCCCCCGAGGCGGTGGCGGTGCGGACCAGCTCGTCGAGGCGGTCGCGCCCCTGGCGGTCGAGGCCGGCGTGGGGCTCGTCCAGCAGCCACAGCTCGGGCCGACGGGCCAGGAGGCAGGCCAACGAGGTGCGGCGGCGCTGCCCGGCCGACAGGCGGGCCACGGGCACGTCGAGGAGGCGGGCCGTGAGGCCGCAGGTGTCCAGGGCGGAGCGGATGTCGGCGGGCGACGCCCCCGCGGCCCGGCCCCAGAACTGCAGGTTGTCCTGGACGGTGAGCTCGTCGTAGAGGCCCGTGGCGTGGCCGAGCAGGCCCACGCGGCGGCGCAGCTCCCGGGCCTCGTGGCGATCCGCGAGGTCGTGGCCGAGCACGGTGGCCTCGCCCCTGGTGACGGGCAGCAGACCGGCGCAGCAGCGCAGCAGGGTGGTCTTGCCGGCACCGTTCGGCCCGCGGAGGAGCACGATCTCTCCGGCGGCGACGTCGAGGTCGATCCCGGCCAGCGCAGGGAACCGACCCAGGAGGGTCACCGCGCCGCGAAGGTGGACGACGGGCTCCATGGGGACCGGCAAAGGCTACTGAGGGGGGTGTCCCGCAGGGCAATCGTGGGGCGCGCACGGGCGGCCAGAACGGCCCGGTTACTGTGCGCCGATGCGATTGGCCAAGGTGCTGGGTGCCCTCGGGCGATCGTGCATCACGGTGGGCACCCTGCTGCTGCTCTTCGTGGCCTACCAGCTGTGGGGCACGGGGATCCGCGAGGCCCAGGCCCAGACCAAGATCACCCGGGAGTTCACCAAGACCCTGACCCAGGTGGACGACGGCGTCATCCCGGATCCCGTCGCGGCGATCGCGTCGGTGCCCGAGGGCGACCCGGTCGCCATCATCGACATACCGAAGATCAACGTGCACAAGACCGTGGTCGAGGGCGTCGGCCTCCCCGACCTCAAGAAGGGGCCGGGCCACTACCCGGGCACGCCCCTGCCGGGCCAGAAGGGCAACGCCGCCATCGCCGGCCACCGCACCACCTACGGCGCGCCCTTCAACCGCGTCGACGAGCTCAAGCCGGGCGACACCATCAACGTCCAGACGGTGCAGGGGAAGTTCCGCTACATCGTCAAGGAGACGCAGATCGTGCGACCCACGCAGGTGGAGGTGCTGGACGACAAGGGCGACAACCGCCTCACGCTCACCGCCTGCCACCCGAAGTACAGCGCCAAGCAGCGCATCGTGGTGGTGGCGGAGCTGGGCCCGAACCAGCACGTCGAGGCGTCCACGGCCGGCAAGACGATCGAGGGCAACCTCAACGGCGTGCGGTCCGGGGCCTGGCCCGCCATCCTGCTCGGCCTGCTGTGCGCCGCGATCTGGGCCTTCAGCTGGGCCCTCGGGCGCCTCTGGAGGAAGTGGCCGTCCTACGCCCTGTGCCTGCCGTTCTTCATGGTGGCGCTGTTCTTCTTCTTCGAGGAGTTCAGCCGCCTGTTGCCCGCGAATTTCTGACTCAGCTGCCGCGGAACTTCGCACGGCGGCGCTCGCGGAAGGCGGCGATGCCCTCCTGCAGGTCCTCGCTCG
>DASYMT010000514.1:0-3730 GCA_036008925.1 Acidimicrobiales bacterium
CTGCGCATGGGCGTGCTGGGCATGGTGGTGCTCTCGCTGTTCGCCGCGCTCTACGCCCGCCTGTGGTTCCTCCAGGTGGTGGCCAACCAGGAGTCGACCCGGGCGGTCATCATCAACCAGGTCCGGGTGGTACCGGAGGAGGCGCCCCGGGGCCGCATCCTCGACCGCCAGGGCCGGACCATCGTCGACAACCGGGTGTCCCAGGCCGTCACCGTGAACCGGGTGAACTTCAAGAACGACGTGGAGGAGGTCACCCGCCTGGCCGCGCTGCTGAAGCTGCCGCCCGCCGTGCTGGTGAACCGCATCAACGACCAGCGGTTCAGCCCGTACAAGCCCGTGCCGGTGGCCGAGGACGTGCCCGAGGACGTGGTCGTCTACCTGGGCGAGCACCGCGACGAGTTCCCCGGCGTGGAGGCGGCCCAGCTCACCGAGCGGTCGTACCCGAACGGCAACCTGGGCGCCCACCTGCTCGGGTACGTCGGGGAGATCAACGGGGACGAGCTCAAGGCCCGCAAGGGAAACGACTACCGCTTGGGCGACACCATCGGGAAGTCGGGCGTGGAGCGCAGCTACGAGGACGCGCTGCGAGGCGTCCCCGGCCTGACCAAGCTGGAGGTGGACTCGCGCGGGCACGTCCTCCAGACCCTCGACGAGCGGCCGCCCGAGCAGGGCAGCGACCTCCAGCTCACCGTCGACCTCGACGTGCAGAAGCTGGCCGAGGAGTCCTTGGCCCAGGGCATCGAGGCGGCCCGGCGCAGCCCTGACAAGGAGGCCAAGAAGAACTTCCTGGCCCCCGCAGGCGCGGCGGTCGTGCTCGACCCGAAGGACGGCTCGGTGCTGGCCATGGCCTCGTTCCCGACCTACACGCCGGGAGACTTCGTGAACGGCATCCGGCCTGAGCTGTTCCAGGCCCTGAACGAGCCCGCCAGCCACTTCCCGCTCACCAACCGGGCCATCTCAGGCCAGTACGCGCCGGGGTCGACCTTCAAGCTGGTCACCTCGATCGCGGGCCTGACTGACGGGCTCATCCAGCCCGGCACCACCGTGGTCGACACCGGCTCGCTCAAGGTGGGCAACCGGGTGTTCAAGAACGCCGGGAGCCGGTCCTACGGGCGGGTGGGCCTGGTGCAGGCGCTCACCGTTTCGAGCGACGTGTACTTCTACCAAATGGGCGCCAACTTCTGGTACCGACGGGGCCAGGTGGGCGACGGCATCCAGCAGACGGCCCGGGCCCTGGGGCTCGGGGCCAAGAGCGGCATCCTCCTCGACGGCGAGCAGCGGGGCCGGGTGCCCGACCCCGAGTCCCGCAAGCGGCTGCACGACAAGCACCCCGACGCCTTTCCCGAGGGCAAGTGGTTCGCGGGCGACAACGTGAACCTGGCCATCGGCCAGGGCGAGACGCTGGTGACCCCGCTGCAACTGGCCAACGCCTACGCCACCTTCGCCAACGGCGGCACGGTCTTCATGCCCCGGGTGGCGGCCCGGGTGCTGAAGCAGGACGGCGCCGTGGTGCGGGAGGTGCTGCCGGAGGAGAAGGGCAAGGTCGAGCTGCCGTCTCGCGACGCGATCCTGAGCGGCCTGCGGGGCGCGGTCTCACACCCGGACGGCACGGCCTACGGATCGTTCACGGGCTTCCCAGGCGGCTTTCCGGTGGCGGGCAAGACGGGCACGGCCCAGGTGCAGGGCAAGCAGGACACCGCCCTGTTCGCCGCCTTCGCCCCCGCCGACAACCCGCAGTACGTGGTGGCCGTGGTGATGGAGGAGGCGGGCTTCGGCGGCTCGGTGGCCGCCCCCGTGGCCCGCCGCATCCTGGAGGGGCTGGCAGGCCGCCCGCCCGGGCCCGTCCACCTGGCCGGCGGGGTCGACTGATGGCTGTGCCCTCCACCAGCGCCTCCATCTGTGATTTCCACAGGCACTGTCCCTGTGGAAATACCGGATGGAGGGGCGGGGTGGGCTGATGGCGGTGTCGGCTGGCGGCGGCTTTGGACGGGGGCGGTCGTCGCCCCTGCGCCACCTCGACATGTCGCTCATCTTCGCCGTGCTGTTCGTGGCCGGGATGGGTGTGGTGATGGTCTACAGCGCGACCAAGCACCGCTTCGGCGGCGACCCGTCGTACTTCATGTCCCGCCAGCTCCTGTTCGTGCTCTTGGGCGTGGGGCTGATGGCCGCGGTGGCGTCGATCGACTACGGCCTGTACCGGGACCACGCCCCGCTGGTCTACCTGGCCACGGTGGTGATGCTGCTCCTTGTGCTGTCGCCGCTGGGCTCGAACCGCAAGGGCGCACAGGCGTGGTTCCAGATCGGCTCGTTCCAGTTCCAGCCCTCGGAGTGGGCCAAGGTCGCGCTCATCGTCTGCGTGGCCGCCTATGGCGCGGCCCACCGGGGCGACCTGGACGGGCGCCGGCTGCTCACGCTGCTGGGCATGGCCCTCGTGCCCATGGCCCTGATCGAGCTCCAGCCCGACCTGGGCACCGATCTGGTGTTCGCGGCCATCTTGTTGGGGACGCTGCTGGTGGCCGGGGCCCGGGCCCGGCACATGGCCGCCCTGGGGCTGCTGGCCGTGGTCGGGATCGTGGCCGTGTTCCACCTCGGGCTGTTGAAGGACTACCAGCGCGACCGGCTCACTGCGTTCCTCGATCCCAAGGGCGACACCCAGCGGTCGGCCTACAACCTCAACCAGTCGAAGCTGGCCATCTCCCACGGCGGCGTGACCGGGCAGGGGCTGTTCAAGGGGACGCAGACCAACCTGTCGTATGTGCCCGAGCAGCACACCGACTTCATCTTCACCGTGGTGGGGGAGGAGTTGGGCCTGGTCGGCTCGGCCACCCTGTTGGCCCTCTACGCGTTCATCGTGTGGCGACTGTGGCGGGCCGCGGCGCTGTCGAAGGACCTGTCGGGGACGCTGATCTGCATCGGCGTGCTGGCCATGTTCGCGTTCCAGATCTTCGAGAACGTGGGCATGACCATGGGGATCATGCCGGTGACGGGCATTCCGCTACCCCTCGTCTCGTACGGTGGATCGTCCACCATCGCCGAATTCTTCGCTCTGGGCCTGGTTCTCAACGTCCACATGAGACGGTTTGCCTGACCCCGGTAGTCTCTTGGCGAGAATGACGTCGATCTGGACGCAGCTGGAACCGCTGCTCGCCCGAGTGCAGAAGCCGGCGCGCTACATCGGCTGCGAAGACGGGGCCCAGACGCCCGAGCACGACGACGCCAAGGTGTCCTGGCTGCTGGCCTATCCGGACACGTACGAGATCGGCCTCCCCAACCAGGGGCTGCAGATCCTCTACGAGATCCTCAACGAGCGACCGGACGCCGTTGCGGAGCGGGCCTACGCGCCATGGAGCGACCTCGAAGCCCTCCTCCGCCAGCGCGGGTTGCCGCTCTTCTCGGTCGACACCCACCGGCCGGGCGGCGACTTCGACGTGCTCGCGTTCAACCTCTCCGCCGAGCTCATCTACACGAACGTCCTCAACTGCATCGATCTGGCCGGCGTGCCCGTCCGGGCCGCGGACCGGAGGCCCGAGGACCCGCTCATCGCCGCTGGCGGGCACTGCACGTTCAACCCCGAGCCCTTGGCCGACTTCCTCGACTTCGTGGTGCTCGGTGATGGCGAAGAAGCCGTCGGAGAGATCACCGAGGTCATCGGGGCGTGGAAGCGCGGCGGGCGGGCGTCACGAGAGGTCGTTCTCCGCGACCTCGCGCAGCTGCCCGGGGTCTACGTCCC
>DASYMT010000515.1:0-1971 GCA_036008925.1 Acidimicrobiales bacterium
GCCGACCTGCAGCGGCACGATGGCGGTGGCCACGGCGATCGTGAGCGGCACCAGGAAGAGGAAGACCAGGGAGATGAACTGGAAGGTGTCGACCGGGACGACCCAGCGCCGGCCGAGCACGTCGAACACGCTGGAGTCGATGCGCTCGGCGGACACGAGCACCGTCGCGGTGCCGAGGAGCAGGAGGTGGAGCATCGCCACGGCCAGCCAGTTGCGGCCGACGACCTTGTGGTCACCCGAGCCGAGGATCGCAGCGAGCCCCGTGGGCACGGGGGCGGGAGCCGTGGACTCGGACGCCGGCGCGGCGGCGGGAGCGTCTGCGGTGACGGTCATCGGGGGTCCTGTGGGAGCGGACGGGTTCGGCTTGGGAATCTAGTCACGTGGGCCGCCCCCCTTCGAACCTGTCGTCGGCCACGTCACCAGCCGTAGCGGAGCAGCTGGTCGGCGGCCATCGCCCCGAACAGGAGCGTGATGTAGGTGATCGACCAGGTGAACGTCCGCATCGCCGTCGCCCGGACCTCGACCTCGCCCGCCCCGCCGGCCAGGGCGAGGGTGGGAGCGGCGATGCCCATCTTCCGGAGCCGCAGCGCGTACCAGGTGAAGACCCCGCCGAGCACGAACGCCGAACCCAGGTAGAGGTGGCCCATCCCCGCGACGGGCGAGAACACCAGGGTGAGGACCCACAGGAGCAGGGTGTACGCCAGGATCCGCTCGGAGGTGCGCCGCAGGCTCTCCACGGCGGGCAGCATCGGCACGTCGGCGGCCGCGTAGTCGTCCCGGTAGCGGATGGCCAGGGCCCAGAAGTGGGGCGGCGTCCAGTAGAAGATGATCCCGAACAGCACCACGGGGGCCCAGTCGAGGGTGCCGGTGACGGCGCTCCAGCCGATCAGCACGGGCACCGCGCCGGCGGCCCCGCCGATGACGATGTTGTGGGTCGAGGTGCGCTTCAGCCAGAGCGTGTACACGAACACGTAGAAGAGGCACGCGGCGACGGCCAGGACCGCGCTCAGCAGGTTGACGGTGGCCCACAGGAAGGCGAACGCCACCACCTCGAGGGCGATGGCGAAGGTGAGGGCGGCCCGGGGCGACATGGCTCCGGTGACCAGGGGGCGCCCCTTGGTGCGCTCCATCAGGCTGTCGATGTCCCGGTCGACGTACATGTTGATCGCGTTGGCCCCGCCGGCGGCCAGGGAACCGCCGGCCACCGTGGCCAGGATCAGCCACAGCGAGGGCAGGCCCCGGTCCGCGACGATCATCGTCGGGACGGTGGTGACCAGGAGGAGCTCGATGATCCGCGGCTTCGTGAGGGCCACGTACGCCGCGACGCGGGCGCGGGACGACAGCCGGGGAGCGGACACGAGATCACACCGTACGCCCGCCCGGCGCGCGCGGCGAACCGAGGCGGGCCGGGGGGCGAACCCCCACCGGCGCCGTCTGGAGACTCCCCCGCGCCGGTCCCTAGCCTGGCACGCGTGCCCCCGATCCGAGCCCGTCTGACGTCCCTGCGGGGCACGCAGATCAGCCCGCGGGCCTACCGCAGGATCACCGCGGTGGCTCTCGTGGCGCTGGGCCTGATCGTGGTGTCGGGGGCGGCCGTGCGGCTGACGGGGTCGGGCATGGGCTGCCCCACCTGGCCGACCTGCGAGCGGGGCTCCCTCGTGCCCCGGGGCGAGACCGGCGGGCACGGCTGGATCGAGTTCCTCAACCGGACCTTCACCGGCGCGGTGTCCGTGGCCGTGGCCCTGGCCGTCCTCGGCTCCCGCCGGCTGCGCACCCCCCGCCCGGACCTCACCCTCCTGGCCTGGGGCCTGGTGGCCGGCGTGTTCGCCCAGGCCCTCCTCGGTGGGCTCGTGGTGATCCTCGACGTCACGCCGATCGCCGTCGCCGCCCACTACCTCCTGTCGTCCGTCCTGGTGGGCACCGCGGTGCTGCTCCACCACCGGGCAGGGCAGCCTCCGGGGCCACGGCGAC
>DASYMT010000516.1:0-4177 GCA_036008925.1 Acidimicrobiales bacterium
GAGCTGCTCGATCATGTCGAGCTCATAGGCCAGTTGTTTGTATGCACCCGGAACCCGCTCCGACTCGGGCGGGCCGTAGCGGCGCATGGCCCCCTCCCACGTGATCTGGCGCAGGAACGCCATCTCGCTCTGCGTTGGCGAGTCGGTGGGATAGGGCGGCAGCTTGGGCGCCACCAGCCGCAGGTCGAACGCGCACGACAGGCCGAGGGCGGCAGCCCGCTCCACCACGCCGGGATAGCGCCGGAAGAACCAGGCCTGCTCGTCGCCGTTGCGCAGGTGGGCGGCGGGGGCGGGCGGCAGCCACCCGTCCATCTCGTCCAGGCTGCGCCGGGCCCGCACCGCGGCCATGGCGTCGGCGAGGGGCCGACGGGCCTGGGTGGCGTAGTGCACGTTGTTGGTGGCGACCACCTCCACGCCCGCCCGGTCGGCCAGCGCCACCAGCGCGTCGTTGCGGGCCGAGTCGAGGGGCAGCCCGTGGTCCCACAGCTCCACGAAGACGTTCTCCCGGCCGAACCAGCCGACCAGGTCGGCCAGCTCCCGCGCCGCGGCGGCCGGGCCCCGGGCGGCGAGCGCGGCAGGCACCGTCCCCTTGCGGCAGCCGGTGAGCACGGCCCAGTGCCCGTCGTGCAGCTCGGCCAGCCGGGACCGCTGGTAGACGGGCCTGCCCTTCTCCCGGCCCGCCAACTGGGCCTCGCTGACCGCCCGGCAGAGTCGGCCGTAGCCCGTCGCGTCGCGGGCCAGCACCAGGAGGTGGTCGCCCTCGGGGTCGGCGAAGCCGTTCTGGGGGGCGCTCAGGCCGAGGGACAGCTCGGTGCCGAAGACGGTGGGCAGCCCGTGGGCCGCGGCCGCCTCGGCGAAGCGGACCACGCCGTACATGCCGTCGTGGTCGGTGAGGGCGAGGGCGTCGAGGCCCAGGCGCACCGCCTCCTCGACCAGCTCCTCGGGGTGCGAGGCGCCGTCCAGGAAGCTGAAGTTGGAGTGGCAGTGCAGCTCGGCGTAGGGCGTGGTGCTGATGCGGCGGGCTTTGACCGACGGCTCGAGCAGGGCGGCGGGAGGCTCGTACGGCACCCGCTTGCGGGACCAGGCCGGGCTGTCGCCCCCGTTGGCGTTGGGGGGCTTGTCTGGCTCTGGGCGATCGGAGAGGCGGCGCTCGAACTCGTGCCACGACAGGTCGGACCGGTTGAACTCGAACACATGTTCGAGTGTGGTCGCGCGCTGACGCTCAAGAAACGGCGTCTACGCCGCAAAAACAGGGGCTTCCGTCCCGTGGCGCAGCCGCAGGGAGAAGGTGGCGCCGTGGCCCGGCGTGTCGGACAGCTCGAGGGTGGCGTTCATGGCGTGGGCCAGCTCGCGGGCGATGTAGAGGCCGAGCCCGGTGCCCGCCTGCCGGTTGGTGCGGTCGAGGCGCTCGAACCGCTCGAACACCCGGGACTGCTGCTCGGCCGGGATGCCCTGGCCGTGGTCGACCACCGCCAGCTCGATGGCGTCGCGGTGGGCCCGCACGTGGACCTCGATGGGCTCCGGCCCGGTGGCGTACTTGAGGGCGTTGGACAACAGGTTCGACAGGATCTGCTCGATCCACAGCTCGCTGCCCAGGGCATGGCACAACGAGCCGGGGAGCAGCACGTTGATGTCGCGGTCGCCCCACGCGTCGCGGAACTCGGTGACCACCCGCTGGGCCAGAGTCGACACCTCGACCGAGGAGTTGCGCACGTCGATGACCCGGCTCTCGATGCGCGAGACCTCAAGGAGGTTGAGGATCAGCCGCTCCAGCCGCTGCGCGCTGCGCAGGATCGACTCGACCGCGGTGCGACGGGTCTCGGTGCTCATGCGGTCGCCGCCTTCGAGCAGGGTGGTGGCGAAGCCCTTGATGGGCGTGAGCGGCGTGCGCAGCTCGTGCGACACGGTGGAGACGAACTCCTCCTTGAGCCGTTCCAGCTCGCGGATCTTGGTCACGTCACGGCCGACGACGACGAGGAGGGGGGGACGGTCGTCGCCGGCCGGGACGCGGGTGTACGAACAGGACAGCCAGCGCAGCTCGCCCGCGCTGGTGAGGACTTGCACGTCGGTGGGCAGGACGGTGTCGGCGTCGGCCCACCGCTCGAACAGCACGTCGCCGCCCGACGCGTCGCGGGGGCGCAGCACACCGAGGTGGCTGGTGCCGATCATCTCCCCGCCCGGGTACCCGGTAAGGGACTCGAGGGCCGAGTTCCAGCTCTCCACCACGCCGGTCGGGTCGAGGGTGAAGATGCCGTCGGAGGTGTTGTCGACGATCTCGGCCAGCTTGCGCCGCTCCTCCAAGATGGTGGCCAGCAGCTCGGCCTTGTGCAGGGCGCCCGCCACCTCGTTGGCCAGGGCCTCCAGCACGGCCAGCTCACCCTCCTCGAAGCCTTCGAGGCCGCCCCGGTTGTAGGTGCACAGCACGCCGATGAGGCGGTGGCCGGAGCGGACCGGCGCGGCCGCGCAGTCGCGCCAGCCCTGCTGTTCAAGGACGTCGGCCAGCGGGCTGGCCGGATCGACGGTGGTGAGGCGCACGGCCCGTCCCGCATGGATCAGCGCGGTGCCCAGACGGTGGGGGCCGTTGACGACGCGGTAGCCTGCATCGTCGGCCTGGTGGGTCTCGTGGCCCTCGGGCGAGACGAGCACGAGCTCGGCGCACTCGGCCTCGAAGCACTCGCGCACCTCGGCCACGAACCGGCCGATGGCGTCGCGGGGGTCGATGGGCTGGGCCAGGACGTGGGTGGCCTGCTGGAGGCCGCCGATGCGAACCCGGTCGGCCCGGACGGTGGCGTAGCCGCGGGAGGCCCAGTGGAGCATGAAGAGGGGGACGGCGAAGAGCAGGACCGTGTAGCGGCTGGCTTCGAGGGCGGACACGAACAGCAGGGCGAACGGCGTGTTGATGAGCCAACTGATGAGGATGGACGGGGCCAGGTTGGCGGCCACACGGTGGATGGGCTGGTGCTGGGCCAGCCGCAGCACGATCGACAAGGCCAGGTTGTTGACGACGGTCACCGACACCATGGCCAGCAGGAGGGCCGCCATGGTCCGGGTGGTCAGCCCCGTCTCGGGGTGCAGGACGCGGAACACGGCGCTGCCCGCGGCCGCCGCGGTGGCCCACTGGGCCACGTTGAAGCAGGCCTTGATGGTCTGGTTGCGGCGCAGGATGTTGGCCGCGCCGAGGGCGGCGGCGACCAGGGCGACGAGGACCGGCGTGGGGAGGATGAACAGGGCGGGGGCGAGGACCGCCTCGAACAGGTCGAGGGCCAAGACGTCGTCGCGGAACTGGAAGCGGAGGATGAGGTAGGCGGCGCCGGTGAGCAGGAGCCCGAAGACCGGCACCGTCGCCCACGGGATGTCGGTGGGCTGCTCGATCAGCGAGGCGCCCGCGGTGGCGGCCGCCGCCACCAGGACGAGAACGCCGATGTAGACGGCGACGGCCCGGTTGACCCGGGCCGTTGCCTCGCTGCTTCCGGCCATTTGCCTACTCCCACATGGAGCCGAGTGCGTCGGCGGCGGTGGCTGTCTTGGTCGTGGTGGTGATGCTGGTTGCCGTGTCAGTCGTGGCGGTGGTGCTGGCGGTGGTCGTGGCGTTCCTCGCATTCATCGGCTGGGCCGCTACTCCCATGAGCCGTACCAGGCCGAGCCGTACCACTGCCCGCCGTACCACTGGCCGCCGTCGAGCTCGCCGTACCACTGGCCGCCATACCACTGGCCCCCGTACCACTGCCCGCCGTACCACTGCCCGCCGTACCACTGGCCCCCGTACCACTGCCCGCCCGCCCAGTTGGCGCCGAGCAGGTAGGCGAAGGGGTTGTAGACGAGGAGCTGGGCGGTGAGGACGCCGTTGACGACGGTCTGCTGGGGATTGTCGGCCGAGATGTAGACCGTGCCCCGGCTGGCGTCGATGGTGCCGGAGCCGTTGCCCGGCTCGACGCCCTGGTTGGCCAGGCCCGGCGGGGCGTGGAAGGCCGCGTTGTAGGCGTCGATCTCGCCTGCGCCCACCGCCATGGCGTCGTTGGTGGCGACCCGCCGGGCGGTGGACATGAGGGCGAACTTGATCCGGTCAGGCGTGGCCGCCGGGTTGGCCTGGGCCAGCAGGGCGGCGGTGCCGGAGACGACGCCCGCCGAGAACGAGGTGCCGCTGCCCTTGCGGTAGTAGGTGTCGACGTAGTTGGGG
>DASYMT010000517.1:0-2632 GCA_036008925.1 Acidimicrobiales bacterium
CCCAACCAACTGCACGGTCCACCCCGAAGGGCCCGCGGCGCCACCAGACGCGGCCGCGCCGTACTGGGCCCGACGGGCCGTGTAGGCCGGGGGCGACACCACGTCCAGTTGGCCCGCATCGAAGAGCTGGCGGGTCATCAACACGTCCGGCACCAGCACCAGGCGCACCTCGTCCAGGTTTGGCCCGGGGCCGCCCCACCACGACTCGTTGCGGCGCAGCACCGCCTCCAGCCCCGGCGTCACCGACACCACCGTGAACGGCCCGCCCCACACCCCGGGCCCGGGCGGGCTCACCGAGTCGACCCCCGACCACAGCCGCTGCCAGCCGGGCAGCCTCTGCTTGAACCGCACGGTGATGCGCCCCTCGCCGTCCGGCCCGTCGACCCCGTCCACGAACCGGGCGTCGGCCGAGCGCCGCAGGTCCCCGGCGCCGATGGCCGCGCCCGACGTCCACCTGGCCCCGGCCCGCAAGGCGAACGAGGCCGACCGCCCGTCGGCCGCCAGCCGGTCGGAGCCGGGCGCCACCAGGGACGGTCGCCACTCCCCCTTCGGCCCGGCCGTGAACAACTGGGGCAGCACCAGGGCCCGCACCCCCGCGCCCGCCTGCGTGGGGGCGGCCGGGTCGGGCATGCCCCACACCCCGACCCGCACGGACCCGCCGCGCGGCCGGGGTACCGCGGTGGTCGCGGTGGTCGACGACGTCGAGGGAGGGGGCAGCGTGTCGCGCACCTTGGGCGTGCAGGCCGCCAGCGCCAGCCCCGCCAGCACCGCCAGCGCCAAGACCACAGCAGCAGGCCGCCTCACTTGGACGGCCGGGCCAGCCACACCACCGACGCGTCGAATGTCCCCAACGCGGTGGGGGCCAGCGCGTGCACCCCCGACGCGGCCACCGAGTGCAGTTGGAACTGGGCGATGGGGATGACCGGGAGCTGGGCCATGACCTGCTTCTCGGCCGACTGGTACAGGCCGAGCCGCTTCACCCCGTCGGCCTCGGACCGGGCCGAGGCGAACGCGGCATCCACCTCGGCCGACGAGAACCCGGTGAGGTTGCTGGGCGACCCGGTGGCGAACAGCGGCTCCAAGAAGGCGTCGGGCGACGGGTAGGCCCCGATCCATCCCAGCCGGAACAGCTCCTGCTGCCCGCTCACCGCGAACGTCTGGTAGTCCTTCAGCGGCTTGACCCGCAGGGTGGCCTTGATGCCCGCCTCGGCCAGTCCGGCCTGGATGGCCCGGGCCACCGCCGTCTGCGTCTCGTCCTCGTCGTAGTCGATGTTGACCTCGGGCGGCGGCCCCGCCCCGTACACCTGGGCCACCAGGGCGCGGGCCCGGCCCACGTCATGGGTGCACGCGGCCCCGCAGGCGTCGTCGACATGGCCTGCCACCCCCGCCACCACCAACCCGTTCATGGGCAGCACCGTGCTGCCGTACACGGCCCGGATGATGGCCTGGCGGTCGATGGCGTGGACGACGGCCTCCCGGAAGCGGCCGTCGGCGAACTTCGGGTTCTTCATGTTGAAGCCGTAGAACAGCTCGCCCACGTAGGGCCGGAAGGCCCGGTCGCCATAGCGCGACGCGGCGGCGGCCACCTCGTCGGGCGGCACCCGGGACCAGTCCAGCTCGCCCTTGGCAAAGGCCCGGTACGACGCGGCCACGTCGTCGAACTGGCGCAGCTCCACCCGCTGTACGTAGGTCGTGCGCCCCTTCACCGGCTCCAGGGTGATGACGCTCTCGCGCACGCCCGCGAAGCGGAACGGCCCGCTCCCCACCGGCCCGTCCCCGAACGCCTGTCCGCCCGACGCCTCCACCGCCTCTTTGGGCACCACCCCGAACACCGGGCTGCTCAGCACCGAGGCGAGCACCGACACCGGCGAGTCGAGGGTGATGCGCACCTGCTCCGGCGACGGCGTGGTGACGCCCGACAGCTCGGGCGCGGTGCCCGCCACGAATGCCGCGTACCCCGACACCGGTTGCAGCAGGTCGGCCGCGGGCGACGCCGTCCCCGGCTTGGCGATGCGCTCCAACGTGTACTTCACGTCGACCGAGGTGATGGCCCGCCCATTGGCGAAGGCGCTGCCGGGGCGAAGGAAGAAGTCCCACTGCTTCTGCCCAGCGGCCGCCTCCCACCGGGCGGCCAGCGAGGCCTGCGGCTCGAGCGTCACCGGCTGCGGCGCGGTCAGCGAGTCGAAGAGCTGGTCGGCCACCAGGAGCTGTTCGACCGTGCGGGCCTGGGCCGGGTCGAGCGAGCCCACCCGCGTCACCCCCACCCGGAGGACGCCGCCTGCGCGCGGCTTGGCCTCCGCCGCGGAGGGCGCGGCCTTGTGCTTGGTGCACCCGGAGGCCGTCAGCAGGACGAGCGCGGCCACGACCGCCATCCGGCGCCGCATGCCGGGCCTAGACGACTTGCTGGACTTCGGCGAAGTGGCACGCCACCGGGTGCCCCTGCCCCCGGTCGATCAGCGCGGGCTCCTCCTCGGCGCAGATGTCCTGCGCCTTCCAGCAGCGGGTGCGGAACCGGCAACCCGAGGGCGGGTTGAGGGGGCTCGGCACCTCGCCCTCGAGCACGATCCGCTTGCGGGTGCGCTCCTTCACCGGATCGGGGGTGGGCACGGCCGACATCAGCGCCTGGGTGTAG
>DASYMT010000518.1:0-1640 GCA_036008925.1 Acidimicrobiales bacterium
CGCTCGGCGACGACGACACCAACGGGATCTTGTCGCTGAACTTGGCCACCACCTCGGGCACCGCGCCCACGAAGACGGCGCCCAGGATCGACCCGAAGATGGTCCCCACCCCGCCCACGATGATGATGGCGATGTAGAGGATCGACAGGTCGAGGTTGAACGAGTTCTCCGGCGTCACGAACTGCTGGTAGGCGCCGAACAGGGCCCCGGCCATCGACGCCAGCGCGCTCGAGAGGATGAAGGCGCTGATCTTGTACCGGGCCAGGCTGACGCCGATGACCTCGGCGGCCACGTCCCGGTCCCGCACGGCCTGCATGGCCCGGCCCGGCCTGCTGCGCACCACGTTCTTGGCCAACAGGGCGGTGAGCGCGACCAGCGGCCAGATCAGCAGGAAGAAGCCCTGGTTGCGCGTGTAGGTGTAGCCGCCCAACTGGAGCTTGGCGAAGTTGACCGGCCCCAGCGTGAGCGGCGGCGTCACCCCGGTGCCGCCCGGGCCCCCGGTGATCGACTCCCAGTTCTTGAACACATGGATGCCCAGGAACACGAGCCCGAGCGACACCACGGCCAGGTAGTTGCCCCGCAGCCGCAGGGCGAACGGCCCGATCACCGCGCCGACCAGCCCGCCCACCGCGGCCGCGCCCAGCAGCCACACGGGCAGCGGCAGGTTGTGCTGGCCGCCGAAGAACACGGCCGAGTAGGCGCCCACGCCGATAAAGAAGGCGTGGCCCAGCGAGACCTGGCCCGCATAGCCGGTGAGCAGGTTGAGCCCGATGGCGCCGATGGCGGCGATGCCCGCCGAGTTCAGCACGCCGATCCAGAAGTCGTCGGTGTACATCAGCGGGAACAGGACCATCAGGATCAAAAGGGCGACGACGCCGGCGCGCGACCAGCGCGACTTGAACAGCTTCAGGTCGTCCTCGTACCGCAGCGACATGTTGAGGTTGCGCAGCCTGGGCATCAGTGGTCCACCCTCACACCCGCCGCACCTCCTTGGTCCCGAAGAACCCGTAGGGCCGGACCAGCAGGATCACGATCATCACCACGTAGGGCATGACCGAGCTGAAGCCCTCGCCCAGCCACGACGCGTACTTGGGCTGGTAGCCCGCGGTGAGGGTCTGGGACAGGCCCATGATGACGCCGCCCAGCACCGCGCCCGCGGGCGAGTCGAGGCCGCCCAGGATGATGGCCGGGAAGGCGAGCAGGGCGATGAACTCGATGTCGGGGCGCACGCCGCCGCCGCCCGTCGTCATCATCACGCCCGCCAGCGTGGCGACTGCGGCGGAGATGGCCCACGACAGGGCGAAGATGCGCCGGGCGCTGATGCCGTTGGCGATGGCCGCCTCCTGGTCGAAGGCGGTGGCCCGCATGGCCACGCCCAGCCGGGAGTAGCGGAAGAAGGCGAAGAAGGCCACCATCACCACGGCAGCCAAGACGATGGTCCAGATGTCCTTCACGGCGAGGACCACGCTGCCCACGTCGACCTTGGAGATGCCCCACGGGTCGCCCAGCTCCAGCCGGTCGAAGCCCCACACGCCGGTCACCACCTGCTCGATGATGAACAGCAGGCCGATGGTCACCATGATCACCGCGAACACGGGCTGTCCGACCATGCGCCGCAGCACCAGTCGCTCCACCGCCGC
>DASYMT010000519.1:0-2095 GCA_036008925.1 Acidimicrobiales bacterium
ACCACGTCGGTGCCGGGCACCACCACGTCGGTGCCGGGCACCACCACGTCGGTCCCGGCCACCACCACCACGACGCAGAAGAAGCAGACGACCACGACCTCGTCGTCCACCACCTCGACCACCGCCACCGGCAACACCACCCAGACCACCGCGGCTGAGCCATAAGGCACAGGGGCCAGGGGCCCGCGGGGCTCTACGCTTGGCCCATATGACCTGCTCGTCGTGTGCAGCGGCAGCGCCGGACGGCGCCCGCTTCTGCCCGTCGTGCGGCCACCCCCTCCAGGCCCGGGCCGACGAGCGCCGCGTCGTCACCGTCCTGTTTGCCGACCTGGTCGGCTTCACCACGCTGTCCGAGGCCCGCGACCCGGAGCAGGTCAAGAACCTGGTCGACCGCTGCTTCTCGGCCCTGGTGGTGGACATCGAGGCGTTCGGCGGCCAGGTGGACAAGTTCGTGGGCGACGCCATCGTCGCCCTCTTCGGCGCCCCGGTGGCCCATGAGGACGATGCCGAGCGGGCCGTGCGCGCCGCGTTGCAGATGCAGCAGACGGTGGCGGGCATGGCCGACCAACTGGGCGCGCCGGTGCGGCTGCGCATCGGGGTCAACACGGGCGAGGTGCTGGTGGGCGCGCTCCGGGCGGGCGGCGAGTCGACGGTCATGGGCGACGTGGTGAACGTGGCCAGCAGGCTGGAGACGCGGGCCGCCCCCGGCGAGGTGGTGGTGGGCGGCGCCACCCATGCCGCCACGCGCGGGGTGGTCGAGTACGAGCCCGTGGGCGAGGTGCAGGTGAAGGGCCGGGAGGAGTCGGTCGAGGTCTGGCGGGCGATAGGGACGGTGGCCCCGCCCGGACACCGGCCTCGGCGGTCGGCCACGCCGTTGGTGGGCCGGGACGGCGAGTTGGGCGTGCTGTGCAACGGCCTGTCGCTGGCCCTCACCCGGCGGCGCACCCACCTGATGCTGCTGCTGGGCGAGGCGGGCATCGGCAAGACCAGGCTGTCCGAGGAGCTGGCCGTGGTGGCGGCCGAGAAGCACTGCGCCCGGGTGCTGGAGGGGCGCTGCCTCCCCTACGGCGAGGCCAACGTGTGGTGGCCGGTGGCCGAGGCCCTCCGCCAAGCGAGCGACATCACGCCCGACGACGACGCCGCCGCGTCGGCGGCCAAGTCGCAGGCCGCGGTGGCCGACGCGCTGGGGCTGGCCGAGGACGAGCCCGAAGTGACGCGGGTGGCGGCCGGGCTCCGCTATCTCATGGGCGACGCCGCGGCCATGGCCGACGTGGACCCCACCCGGGCCCGGGAGGAGGCGGTGCGCTCGCTCCAGGCCTATCTGGAGGCGGCGGTGTCGAAGCGACCGCTGGTGCTCGTGCTGTCCGAGCTGCACTGGGCCGACACGCTGGTGCTCGAACTGATCGACAACCTGCTCGACTCCATGCGGGCCCTGCCCTTCGTGCTGGTGGCCACGGCCCGGCCCGAGTTGGAGGAGCGCTGGTCGCCCGCGGTGGGGCGGTTCAACCAGACCGTGCTCCACCTCGACCCGCTGCCCGAGGAGGCGGCTCGCGAGCTGCTCACCACGCTGCTCGGGTCCGAGCCGCCGCCCGCCCTGCGGGACCTGCTGCTGGAGCGCAGCGGCGGCAACCCGTTCTTCTTGGAGGAGCTGGTCGCGCTGCTGGGCGACGACGTGCGCCCCTCGGAGCTGCCCGCCACGCTGCGGGGGCTGGTGTCGGCCCGGCTCGACGCGCTGTCGCCCCGGGAGCGGGCCGTGCTGGAGGACGCCGCCGTGGTGGGCCGGGGCGGGCGGCGCGAGACGGTGGCCGCGCTGGCCGAGTCGCGCGGCGACGCCGGGGCCGACGAGCTGTTGGAGCAGTTGGCGGCCAAGGAGTTCTTGAGCCTGGACGGCGGCGCCGGGTCGCAGCCCACCTTCGAGTTCCGCTCGGAGCTGGTGCGCGAGGTGGCCTACGAGACGCTGACCAAGGCCGAGCGGGCCCGTCGCCACGCGGCGGTGGGCGACCGCTTCGAGGCCAGGCTGAAGCAGGTGGACCGGGAGGACGAGTACCTCGAGCACCTGGCCCACCACTACGGCATGGCGGCCGAGCTGGTGTGC